>WREM01000020.1 GCA_009779335.1 Streptococcaceae bacterium
GACATGATTACAGAACGACAAAAACAAATCCTGAACTTGATTGTTTCTCTCTATTCTAAGGAACATACTCCCATTGGTTCAAAATCTTTATTGGATTCTATCCAAGCTTCAAGTGCCACGATCAGAAATGACATGAAGACACTCGAGGACTTAGGATTAATTCAGAAGGAACATACATCAAGCGGGCGTGTCCCAAGCACAGAGGGTTATAAATATTTCATTGATCATGTGCTTACTATAGAAGAATTTAGTCAAAATGATTTGTTCCAAATCATGAAAGCATTTGATGGAGAATTTTACCGTCTGTCTGACTTGTTTGAGAGAGGGGCAGAGATTTTGTCAGATATAACAGGACTGACAAGCTATGTCCTCAACGTTCCACAGAAAGAACAAATCTTACAAGCCTTTCAACTTACCATGCTAGATAACCATGCTGTCCTTGCTGTTACGACACTAGGAACAGGAGAAGTCAGAACCAATCAATTCGTCCTTCCACGAAGCATGACAAAGCATGATTTGCAAATCTTTAAGCAAATCGTCATAGAAAGACTGATTGGAAAGACCACTATAGAGGCACACTATACTCTACGGACAGAAATTCCTCAAATCGTACAGAGATATTTCACTTCTACAAAGGAAGTATTAGAACTCTTTGAATCGATCTTTGCAGATTTATTCCACGAGAATTTGATTTCCTATGGGCGTCAGCACATCTTCAATATTGAGAAAAAAGATTTGAAAGAACTGTATGTGACTCTGAGTGATGATGAGCAGATGATTCAGCATATTCGAGAATCAAGTAAGCCAGATGAAATTCGCTCCATCAACTTTGGAGTCAATGGTCATCTTGAGAATCTAGCCATTGTCAGCCAAAAATTCCTGATTCCATACAGAGGATTAGGGACATTGGCTTTGGTTGGTTCCATCGATATAGATTATGAACATATTTTGACACAAGTCGATATGGTAGCAAAAGTTCTGACCATGAAATTAACAGATTATTATCGGTATTTAGACAGTAATCATTATGAAATGAATAGAATGTAGGAGGCAGATATGTCTGAAGAAAATAAAGAAGAAATAAAAAATGAAGAAGTAACAGAGGAGCATTTGACCGAAGAGGCTTTGGAAGAGATTGTTGAAGAAGAAGTCTCAGAATTGGATCAAGCCAAGGCAGATGCAGAAGAATGGGAAAATAAATTCCTCCGAACATCAGCAGAAATGCAAAATATACAACGTCGTGCTAATGAAGAGCGACAAGCAATGATAAAATATCGTTCACAAGATTTAGCTAAAAAAATCTTGCCCTCTTTAGATAACATCGAGCGTGCATTAGCAGTCCCTGATATGTCAGAAGATGTCAAAAAAGGAATTGAGATGGTTCAAGAGAGTTTGATTTCAGCACTCACTGATGAGGGAATCACAGAGATTGAATCAGAAAAGGCACACTTTGACCCTAACTTTCACATGGCAGTACAGACGGTAGAGGCAGATAAAGAACATCCTGCTGATACAGTGGTAAGTGTCTTGCAAAAGGGTTATAAATTGGATGATAGGATTTTACGTCCTGCCATGGTCGTTGTCTCACAATAAATCAAATTTTATTGTTACTCCTTCGGCAGAGCTTACCTCGTGTACATAAGTACACGTCGGCACATAAATTAAGCTCTTTCTTGGATTAACTTCAAATTTGATTTATCCATTGTTTGACCGCAAAGTCGTAAAACTATGAAATGTTTATTAAAATACAAAAATTAAAGAAAATATGAGGTAAATATTATGTCTAAAATTATCGGAATTGACTTAGGAACTACAAACTCAGCAGTTGCTGTACTTGAAGGTGGAGAAGCAAAAATCATTGCCAATCCAGAAGGAAATCGTACCACACCATCAGTTGTGGCATTCAAAAACGGAGAAATTCAAGTAGGGGATGCTGCTAAACGTCAAGCAGTAACTAACCCGGAAACAATCATCTCCATCAAATCTAAGATGGGAACAAATGAGAAAGTATCTGCTAATGGCAAAGAATACACTCCACAAGAAATCTCAGCCATGATTCTTCAAAATTTGAAGGCTACTGCAGAAGCATACCTTGGAGAAAAAGTGGACAAAGCAGTCATTACTGTACCAGCTTACTTCAACGACGCACAACGTCAAGCAACAAAAGATGCGGGTAAAATTGCAGGACTTGAAGTAGAACGTATCGTCAATGAACCAACAGCTGCTGCATTGGCTTACGGTCTTGACAAACAAGACAAAGATGAAAAAATTCTTGTCTTTGACCTTGGGGGAGGGACATTCGACGTTTCTATCCTTGGACTTGGGGATGGTGTCTTTGATGTACTTGCTACATCAGGAGATAACAAGCTTGGGGGAGATGACTTCGACCAAAAAATCATCGACTACATGGTAGCAGAATTCAAGAAGGATAATGGAATTGACCTTTCACAAGATAAAATGGCTCTTCAACGCCTTAAAGATGCAGCAGAAAAAGCCAAGAAAGACCTTTCAGGTGTGACCTCGACACAAATCAGCTTACCATTCATTACAGCAGGAGATGCTGGACCGCTTCACATGGAAATGACACTCACTCGTGCCAAATTCGATGAATTGACAGCAGACTTGGTAGAACGCACCCGCAAACCTGTCCAACAGGCTCTCTCAGACGCAGGTCTCAAAACCTCTGACATTGATGAAGTGCTTCTCGTTGGTGGGTCAACTCGTATCCCTGCAGTCGTAGAATTAGTGAAGAAAGAAACTGGTAAAGAACCTAACAAATCAGTCAACCCTGATGAAGTTGTTGCCATGGGGGCTGCCATTCAAGGTGGGGTCATCACAGGAGATGTCAAAGACGTTGTCCTACTTGATGTTACACCACTGTCATTGGGTATCGAAACAATGGGGGGAGTATTCACTAAGCTCATTGATCGTAACACAACGATCCCAACCTCTAAATCACAAATCTTCTCTACAGCGGCAGATAATCAACCAGCCGTTGACATTCATGTCCTTCAAGGGGAACGCCCAATGGCTCCAGACAATAAGACCCTTGGACGTTTCCAATTAACAGATATTCCTGCCGCTCCTCGTGGGGTGCCACAAATCGAAGTGACATTTGACATCGATAAAAATGGTATCGTGTCTGTTAAAGCGAAAGACATGGGAACGAACAAAGAACAAACCATCGTTATCAAGTCAGGAGATGGACTCACTGACGATGACATCGAGAAAATGATGAAAGATGCAGAAGCCAACGCCGATGCCGATGCAAAACGCAAAGAAGAAGTAGATACTCGTAACGAAGCTGATGCACTCGTCTTCCAAACTGAAAAAACCCTCAAAGACCTTGAAGGTAAAGTCGATGAAGCCGAAGTCAAGAAAGCCGAAGACGCCAAAGAAGAACTCAAAAAAGCTCTCGAAGGTGAAGACATCGACGACATCAAAGCGAAATCAGAATCACTCTCACAAATCGCTCAAGATTTGGCTGTGAAACTCTACGAACAAGCCAATGCACAAGCAGGGGCAGAAGGTGGAGAACAAGCTCAACCAACAGACGATAAAACCGTTGACGGAGACTTTGAAGAAGTCGATGACAAATAGAAAAAAGACACTTAGGTGTCTTTTTTTGACATTATGGTAAAATGAAATCATGGATTCACAAACTCGGATTTTAGAAATCTTGCTTCGCTTACAAAATGGTGAACAGTTAACAAAAAACCAACTTGTTACTAAATATAAGATAAATGAACGTACCATTCAGAGGGATTTTTCATTACTCAAATACTTAATTAATGATCAAGCATTGCTTCCAGCAGAAATCAGCTATGATGCAAAGCATTATAGCTATCACATGGAGAGAGGAGACTCCTTTGACAAGAAAGAGGTGCTTATCATTTCTAAAATTTTGTTGGAATCGAGGGCTTTGAATAAAGCTGAAATGAATGCTTTACTAGATGGACTCCTTAAATTATTAAATGCAGACGATGCCAAAGCTGTAAAAAATATTATTGGAAGTGAACAGCTGGCATACAAAGGAATCATCAATGAATCAGAACGGATCAGTAAAATTTGGCAGTTGACAGAATATATCCGTCAGGAAAAGGTGATTGAAATCAGCTACAAGAATCACTACTCTAACAAATTAACAAAATTCCAAATCTGGCCTGTTGCACTATTTTTTGACAATAATTATTTTTATCTCGTAGGTTATAATAATTACCGTTCCACTTATAATACACTTCGCATTGACTATATTATCGGAATAGAGGAAACAAACGAGAAGAAGCCAAATATTTCCTATGGACAGAAATACCGTGATGGCGATGAACGGAACTACAGAGTGGATGCTTTTCAAGGTGCTATCAGACATTTGACGGTTGAATACTCCAGTCAGAAAGATTTTATATTAGACCGATTCCCTGAATCTCGAGTTTTATCAGAAGAGGGAGATAAATTAGTCATTGATTTGGTGGCTCAATGGTCGCCGGGTACTCAACGCTGGCTTTTGAGTCAAACGGATGTCCTCAAAATCATAAACCCTCCAAGTGCGATTAAGTGGCTGACAGAAACGCTAGAAAAAAATTTAAAAAAATACAAATAGATAGACATATTATGTCTATCTATTTGTATATAATCAAATTATCAAATAAAGGAGGTAGTAAAAATGCGTCATTTTAAAAACAAAAAAATGTATGAGAAATCAAAGTATCACCATACAGGTAACTATTTCTATTGCTCAGCTGCTAATAAAGCCAAATATCTGTTCCAATCGGAACAAAAAGCCATGACAGCCATTCCTTATACCAGTGAAGCCAACGGTAAGGCAATGAGGAGCTATTACTGTAATAGATGCCAAGGCTGGCATTTGACATCCACTCAATTCTATCAATCACGTGCTCAATACGAAGCACAATTAGCTTATCAGGGTTTTACTGAGATCATGCTAAAACTGAGTATAGAAAGTTAACATTAACTAAATGAAATAATAAGGAGTATATCCCACATGAAAACTGAAAGAATAATTCGTCTACTCGTTGAAGCGACCGCAGAAATTGCTATTACTTTATTGATTAAAGCCATTGTAAAAAATGAGCAGGAATCTATTCGATAAAGCAGGCAGGCTTGATATGAGCTACTCATAACATTATTCGAGATAAGAATATCAGGTAAGATAGTGGTATAATAGAACTGTAAAAATCACGACAAATCAAGAAAGGGTACCCTTTCTCTTGTACATAGTACAAGAGAACACTAGGTAGATTAATGGATGAACAAAACAATTTAGAAAATATAGACACGAAAATTTTAAAACCATTACTAGAGTTCAAATTATTAGAAATAAATTTTGATGATATTTTTAGGTTTGAAAAACCTGAAAAGGTTAAGGTGAGATTTAACTTATGGTATGGAGAAGATACTCCTTATTATAGATTTTGTCACGGGAAATTAGATTCTCTAATTGATGACCATTATAATAATGAAGAGAAACAAGGGAAAATTTTTCCAGATGAAGGGATGATAACTATGGGTTTTGTATTAATTAACGGTTATCCAGATTATTGGCTACTGGTTCATGTCAGTCAAATTAATAAAATATTAAAAATAGGAGATAAATATAAATATGAATATGAAGAAATTTCTGGCTATCAAGAATATATAGGTAATTTTGTTATAAAATATCATAAAAGACACCGTGCAGAAGCAATATATTTAGAAACGTTACAAAAAAACGGGATAGAATCTTATAGAATTGAGGAAGAGAATGCCAACAGAAAATAATCTACAAAATTTAGAAGCAAAAGAACTTGATATTTCTGAAATTAATTTTGAGGAAATGGAAGCAGGACTTCAAAAGGAACTGGAAGAAAAATTCTCTGAGTTAGATTTGTCAAAAGAAGACAGAGATAAAATTGGGAATCCAGATTCATTAGGGCAGACAATCCTAGATGAGGTGGTCAAACAATTTAGCAATCAAGTTGGGCTAGATTTAACAAGCGAAACATTAACTCAGGAATATGATAAAGCACATCCTAATGAAGCAGGTGGCTATAATAAGCAAATTGGCGATGATGTGATGAAGCGAAGTGAATATAAATCAGCAAATAAAGACATGAAGCAAAAGCAACAAGCAGGTACTTTAAGAGATGAATATACCGGAAAGAAGCTACAGCTTGGAAAAGACAAAGCTAATTTAGACCATGTTGTTCCTCGAAAAGAGATTTTTGAAAATAGAAGAAGAAAGCAAGCAGGGTTAGAAACAGCTGATTTAGCAAATAAATCAGAGAATCTAGCTGCTACAAATGAATCGCTCAATAAGTCAAAGGGTGCAAAATCAAATTCTGAACAAATCAAATATTTGAAAGACAATGAGCAATCTATTCGTGCTAATGCAGAAAAAAGAAAAGAAAAGATAGATGCAGATAAGAAAATGTCGGATATGGATAAACGTCATGCAAAAGATTTAATTGACAAAAGGACAAAAGATAAGTTAGCAGCAAATGAAGATTTAATGAATAATGTATCTAAGAAAGCACAAACTGCTATAAATCAAGACATTAGAAATGGGACAATAAAAAATACAGCAAATAAAGCAAAAGAAAATGCTCTGAAAGCAATGGCAACAGCTTCTTTACTCGATTTATTAAAAGAAGTTATACAAGGGCTGGTTCGATTTTTTAAATCAAAGGCAAAATCTTTCAAAAAGTTTTTGGATGAAATGAAAGAATCTATCAAATCATTTATGTCAAAAATAACAAATTACATTCGAGTAGGTACTTCTAATGTAATTGGAACAGTTACAACTGAAATTATAGAATATGTATTTGCCCCAATCGTTAGTATGTTTGAACATTTTACAAGCATGCTGAAACAAGGAATTTCATCTTTTATGGAAGCAATTAATTTCTTGACAGACAAAGAAAATAAAGATAAGCCTTTTGATGAAAAAATTGCACAAGTTGGAAAGATAGTAACTGTAGGATTGGTAGGAGCAGGCGGTATATTGTTAGGGGAGGCGATTGAAAAGGCACTAATCCAGCCTTCTAACCCTTTAGCTGCTGTATTCAATACTAAAATTCATTTGCTTGGAACCATCGGAAATATCACAGCATTATTTTTGGCTAGCCTCATTGCAGGAGTGCTTGGTGCGATTGTAATGAATTGGATTGATAAACAGATTGCTAATAGGCAGATAGCTGAAGCAAGCAAAAAAATAGATGATAAGCAAAACGAACTTTTGCAGCATCAGCAGGTAGAATCTGTCGTCTTTGATGCCCATTTAGACCATAGTAAAGCCAAATTTGAAGATGGATCAAATGAGCGTCGAAAATTTGCAGATGAAGAATCAATGAAAATTCTTGAAAATATTGAATCAAACTCAAAAAATTCAAAAAATAAGGCAGATAACCAAGTTATCAGTGAACATAAAGGAAAAATGGATAAAATGTCTGCTGAACTTAAAAATTTAGGCTTTTAGAAAAGGAAATGTAAAATGGAAAATAAAAATAATTATGAAATTATTGATGATTGGGCTTATGCTGAAGAGGGAATGTGCTTTACAAAAGGAAAAGGCTCAACTTATCATAGAGGGGTATTAAACCCTGATTCTTTTGACTATATAACCATGGAGGAAGCTGAGAAACAAGGAGGGAAACCTAGTCAAAAATCAAGTAATATAACAAAGGAATTTGCTCCCAAAAAATCAGATGAGTCAGATAAAACTCTTCCCTCTACTGACAAATTTGAGGAAAAGAAAAAAGAATTGATGAAGTTCGCAAAATCAGGCAATTCAAATGTACAGCTTGAAGGTGTTTCCGTTGCTAAACAAGTTCATGAATTTGTTACATTAGATTGGCTTAGTGCAATTTCAAACCAAGGTCATAAAGTAACCGGTAAAGAGTTCAATGAGAGTATTGAAAAAATCAGAGACGAGTTTATAAAACAAAATAAAGTAATAAAGAAGACAAAGAAAGAATTTATCACGATTTACGATACCTTTGAAGCTTTAGATACAGATTATTTGAGACGTATTATGGTAAACCTTAAGGCTGCAGAAGATGCAAGTAATACAGCCTTGGAAGCAAGCGAACAAGCCAAAGATGGGCTCGTTAAGATTGAAACCACACAAGATGATGTGAAGCAGCTTATTGAGCAAAATCAAGAAGAAATTCGAGTGCTGAAAGCTCACCAAGATAAAATTACTGAATTTGAAAATCATTCAAAAGCCAAAGAAAAAGCTATTGAGAAACATCTTGAAGAAATCCTAACTATATCTAAATCAATGAGTGAAACAGCTGAAGCCAAAGAAAAAGCTATTGAGAAACATCTTGAAGAAATCCTAACTAGATCTAAATCAATGAGTGAAACAGCTGACAATATTCAAACCCCTATACATCAATTAATTGATTCAATTTCTAGTATTTACGATACGACTGATGCTAATAAGAAGGAATTAGAAGAGCAAATTATAGAAACAAAAGCATACGTCAAAGAAGAAAGGGATATTGCAATAGTATTACTAGATAGTCGTGAACGTCTATTGAATAAAAAAATTAGGACACTATCTATTTTTGCGATTATTACCTTTGTGCTTTTAGTTATTATGTTTGTTTTAATTATGACAGGTATACTATAATGATTGCTGAAAAATATCAAAATGAATTTCTGAAACAAGTCAAAAGAATAGACATTCTTCTAGCTAATGATTCAGAATTTGAAAAGTTAGCAAATGAAATAATAGAGGCAAAAAGTGAACGTGCAATATTAGAATTTTGGAAAAAAATTTCTGACAGTCCACTACCCGATACCAAGAAAAAAGATGCGAGAGACTCACTTTACTCCTATTTGGGTGTTGAGAAATTTGAGAGAATATTTGAAAGTTTTCGGAAGCAATCGAATATCCCATTACCCGAACTTCTGGGTCAGCTGAATGATCTGGTGGGACTAAAAAACGTTAAGCAACAAGTTTCAGACTTGATAAGTTTTGCCAAGATTCAAAAATTAAGAGAAGATAATGGACTGAAAAAATCAAGAGAGACTTTACACATGGCTTTCTTAGGAAACCCCGGGACAGCGAAAACTACAGTTGCACGGATTGTAGGACGGATGTATAAATCTATGGGATTGCTTAGCAAAGGTCATTTTATTGAAGCGAGTAGAGCAGATTTAATTGCTGAATATCAAGGACAGACTGCGATTAAGGTCAAAAAGCTGATTCAGCGTGCTAAGGGAGGTGTTCTCTTTATTGATGAAGCCTATAGTATCACTGAAAATGAGAATACCGACAGCTATGGTAGAGAAAGTTTAACGGAATTAACCAAAGCACTCGAAGACTATAGAGATGATTTAGTCGTCATTGTTGCAGGATATTCAAATTTGATGAAAAAATTCTTTGAATCAAACCCGGGACTAAAATCAAGATTTAATACCTTTATACAATTTGAAGACTATTCCTTAGATGAGTTGATTAAAATTTTCAAATATGATTGTGAAAAATATGAATATAATGTAAGTGAAGAAATACTTTCAAAAGCTAAAGAATATATAGAGCATGAGTTGAATGAGAAAGACGAGAATTTCTCTAATGGGCGTATGATAAGGAATCTTTTTGATGATGTGATTATGAGACAGTCTAAAAGACTGACTGCTCTAACCTCTGAAATAAGTAAAGAGCAACTCTCTCAAATAACAGAATCAGATATTCCTTTAGTTTTAGAAGATAATCAAGATTAAAGGCATTTATATGTCTTTTTTACTCTCAACTTCTACTATCACTATCAAATAACCTACTTCCATGCTATAAAATTGCTTTGAACTTAGCATGAAAGGAGCTAAAATTAAAAATATTTTACTCATATAAGGTTCTATATAGTATAATGGAGCTTATGACTAAGAGAAACGGAATCTCAATTCCTAAAACCATGAAAAAAATGATTCAAAACTTACCCATGCCGTTTTGTGGGCTCATGCTTGCAAGCACAGCAACGGGTAATTTACTAGAAACATACTCTCCTGTCCTGCATGGGGTATTCGGGGGGATTGCCTTTCTTTTCATGATTATGATTTTACTGAAAATCATTCTTTTTCCTCAGATATTTTGGAGAGAAATGCGAGATCCTGTATTATTCAGTGTTTTTGGTGCCTTTACTATGGCTATGTTCTTCATCTCTGCTTATCTTAAAGAGCTTATCGGGCAGTCTGCCATTATTTTATGGTATTTCAATGCCTTTATTTATGTCATCTATATCATTTACTTCACGGTCAAATTTGTGCTTAAAATCAATATTAAAGATGTCTATACGGGTTATTTGATTGTCTATGTGGGGATTATCGCCCTGTCAAATACAGCTCAGGTCTTTCATCAGGAAACATTGGGGCAACTTGTCTTTTGGCTTGGTGTGGCTTTTCTCACTCCCAACTTGCTATTACTAGCCTATCGATATGTCAAATACCCTAATATCAAGAAAGGTCTGCAACCTCTTTTTGGGGTCTATGCGGCACCGTTTGCTCTCTGTCTGGTTGGTTACATGAAGAGCTTTCCTGATAAGTCACATACCATGATTATGATATTGCTTGCACTTTCTCTTATGTTTTATCTTCTAGCCTTGACTCGGATAATCTCTATTTTTACCAGAGAATTTTACCCGTCATTTGCCTCTTATACGTTCCCTTTTGTCAATTCAGCCATCGCATTAAAACTCGTCATTGCCTACTATGATTGGACAGGAATCATCATATTAGTCAATAACCTGCAGATAATTCTCGCTGTCTTTCTGGTTCTATATGTCATGACACGCTACTTTATCTATTTTATCAACTTGAGAGAAGTGGTATAATGAGTAGAAGAAAAGGAGAAGTAATATGAATGAATTTGACTTAGAAGATTTTAAGAAGAAGAAAGAAGCATATAGTTTATACCGTTGGAACAGCTGGTTGGGTGGGATAGCCATTGCTATTGTTGTTATGTCCATCATGCAGATGTTCGGTATCTCTATGAGCGGGGTATTTGGTGTATTGGTATTAGTTTCAGCCATCATGGCAAATATCAAGAATGCTAAGGCTAAATTATCTATTCTTCCATCTGTCATCATTTATATTGCTTTTGCTGTTAATATCACAGCAGTAATCTTAGTGAATAATAAGATTTCCGGGCTGATTCCATTGCTACTCGTCCTACTTACATTAGTCCTGTTTATTGTTGCAGGTATATTGGCACTCATGACTACCTTAAAGCTCAGAAGAGCTAATCCTACTGTAGATACTGACTATTTCCAAGCACGTAGAGCAAAGAAAGAATATGAGAAGAAGTGATGAAAGAGACAAAGAAAAACATGAAGAGTAAAAGTTGACAGATGATAACTAATTTGTTATCATATAAATATGGAAGTATTCGGAAGTTCGAAAAAATTAGACAAAGTTCTCAATGATGATAAACTTATCATTAAGAATTACGGTAAACAGATAGGAATAAAGATAATTCAACGGAGAGAAGAATTGCTAGAAGCCACTGATTTAACTGAAATTTCAACTGTCCCACCTCCACGACTACATGGACTTCACGGAGATAAAGAGGGACAGTTTGCAGTAGACATAAGCAAGAATTTCAGAATCACATTTGAAGCTTATGATTCAGACGA
>WREM01000021.1 GCA_009779335.1 Streptococcaceae bacterium
CCCAATTCTCCTCCTAACAAGCGTTCAAAAGAAGTCAAGTTTTTTGATAAATTGGAAAGTTCAAGTGAATATTCAGAAAGGAGGCGAAAAGCGACAACAAAGAGGTAATCCCCTCCATAAACAGCAGTCTCTACACCGTATTGGTGTGAGACGGTAGGGAGATTGCGACGTGTTTCAGCCTTATCAATGACATCATCATGGATAAGTGTAGCAGTATGAAAGATTTCAACAGCGGCAGCTAAAGCAATCTTTTCTTTTTCAGATAAGTCGGTAAAATCAGAAAACAGCAACAAATAAGCGGGACGAAGCATCTTCCCACCTGCGTTAAACAAATCAAGAATGGCTGATTTGATGTTCCCGCTTTTCAAATTAATGTGTGATTTCATCATCGCTTTGACTTGATTTAACTGAGAATTAAGATTTGGATAATCTTCCCAAATAGTGTCTTTTATGTCCATTGTTTACTTTCTTTTGTGAATAAATCGTTAACTTGCTTGATGCGATGAATGAGCATATTTCCTCCAATGCCGATGACAAAACCTGCTAATAGACCAAAGAAGGCAAGCCAAGGCAGATAAAGCATGACAGTTGGAGTTTTTGCAAATAAACTTGCCGTAGCTAATTGCCCAAGATTATGGAAGAAGCCACCTACAACAGAAACTCCAATGAGAGAAACCAGCTTAGGTCCTAGTGCTTTCATGGCATACATGAACAGCAAGCTAAGTATTCCTCCTGCAGCAGAGTAAATAAAAACAGAAAATCCTGTGAACAGAGCAGTGATAAGGAGACGCAACACTTGCATGGTCCAGACCTTACGCCAGTCGAGAGTAAAAATAGCAATAACCATAACCAAATTTGCCAGTCCCATCTTAGCTCCGGGAGCAAAGGCATAGAAAGAAGGAAGCATATTTTCAAATATACCCATGACGACTGCGATAGCTGTCAAAATCGCAATATAGATGTTTTCCCTGAATCTCATGCTTGATAATCTACTCCTGTATTACTTTTCCCACTGATGATCTCAATGACCAGCTTATGGGGAAGACAAACAATAGTCTCTCCTGTTTTTGAAATGGCTCCACGCTGAACATCAATCTGATCTTTACAGTTTGCCTTTATGACTTGGATACTGTGATTTTTGACTTGAATCTCATTATAATCTCCATCACTGCTTTTATAAGTCCATGTCTGATTTTTATTCAAATCAAAATCTTTGATGACTTGCCCATTTACTCTTAATTGAGCAAGAGAACCTGTTTGGTTATTAGCCAAAAGAAAAAAAACAGAAAAAGAAGACAGAAAAAGAAGCAAGATAATGATAATGTCTAAAGGCTTGATTTTAATTGCTTTGAGGAATTTCATTACCTTTATGATAGCACAAATTAATGAAAAGGTCATCAATTATCATATATAAATGAGTAAAACAAAAAGGATTTAATCCTTTTTACTTTTATCTAATTCTTTAGCTTTTTGGACAATATATTTTTCAAGAGCTTTCTTGATTTGTGGATGGTTAAGTCCGTATTCGATGGTAGTTTCTACAAATCCAAATTTATCCCCCACATCATAGCGTTTCCCAGTAAATTGATGAGCAAAGACACGTTGAGTTTTATTGAGCGTTTCGATAGCATCTGTCAGTTGAATTTCGTTCCCTGCACCCGGTTTTTGAGTTTCAAGAATCCCGAAAATCTCAGGTGTAAGAAGATAACGGCCAATGATTGCTAAATCAGATGGAGCATCTGCAACCTCAGGTTTTTCAACAAATTTTGAAACGTTGAATAGTCCTTTTTCAACTTCCGATTCAGGATCAATGATTCCGTATTTATCAACATCTTCATGAGGCACTTGCATAACCGCAATGGTAGAAGCTTGAGTTTTATTGTAGTTGTCAATGAGTTCTTTTGTTAAAGGCTCGCCTTCACCTAGGATGTTCATTAGATCATCCCCCAGCATAACAACGAAAGGTTCATCTCCAACAAAGGCTTTGGCTTGAAGAACAGCGTGTCCAAGACCGAGTGGATGACTCTGACGAATGAAATGAAGGTTAATATCAGTTGTTTCTTCAACTAATTTAAGAAGCTCTTTCTTCCCTTTACTTTCAAGGTTTTGTTCGAGTTCAAAGTTGGAATCAAAATGGTCCTCGATAGAACGTTTGGCTTTACCTGTGACGATAAGAATATCTTCAATTCCAGATTTGAGAGCCTCCTCAACGATGAATTGAATGGTTGGTTTATCAACGATAGGTAACATTTCTTTTGCGATAGCTTTTGTCGCTGGGAGGAAACGAGTCCCTAGACCTGCAGCAGGAATGATTGCTTTTCTTACTTTTTTGATTTCTTTTGTCATTATAATCTCCTAATTACTAAATTCATTTTCATCACGGCTCTCACGACGCATGATTTCTAAGATACCTTCTTTAATATCAAGCCCTTGATAAAGCACTTTGTAAATGGTTTCTGTGATGGGCATCTCAATCTTCAAGTCTTGAGCAAGTTCCCATGCCGCTTTGGTGGTTGAAACTCCTTCAATGACCATACCCATATTACGTTCTACATCTTCAAGTTTTTGACCTTGACCGATTTGATTTCCTGCTCTCCAGTTACGAGAATGGATAGAAGTTCCAGTAACGATGAGATCCCCTACACCTGACAGCCCACTATAAGTCATAGGTTCAGCTCCCATGGCGACACCTAGTCGAGTGATTTCAGCAAGCCCACGAGTGATGATGGCAGCTTTAGCATTATCTCCATAACCAAGACCGTGCAAAGCCCCAGCCCCCACAGCAATGATATTCTTCAATGCTCCTGCAGTTTCAACTCCTATAACGTCAGTATTAGCATAAAGACGCATATAATCATTTGAAAAAAGCTTTTGAGCATAACGGGCATCTTCCATATTTTTAGAAGCAGAGGAGATGAGTGTAATATCACGGACAATGGTCTCCTCAGCATGAGAAGGACCAGATACAACTACGATTTCACTGCGTAATTCACTAGGGATTTCCTCTTCAAGAATGGTAGAAATACGCTCATGAGTGATTTGTTCTAGACCTTTTGAAGCGTGCATAATGATAACTTTATGGTCAAGAATTTCTGCCACTTGCTTAGCGACAAGGCGGGTGACTTTAGTAGGCACAACGAATAATAGAGCATCTACATCATCAATGGCTTGAGCTAAATCTGTGTAAGCGGTGATTTTATCACTGATAACGATGTCTTTGAAATAAGAAGTATTCGTATGATAAGTATTGATTTCTTCGATTTGTTTAACATTATTCCCCCAAATGCGTACCTGATGACCGTTGTCATTAAGAACCTGAGAAAGTGCCGTCCCCCATGAACCAGGTCCAAGAACAGCAATTTTTTGTGGATTCATCCATCTCCTCCTTGATATGAGTATAAAACCTATCCTTATTTTATCATAAAGGAAAGTGAAAATCATGTCTGACTTGCAATATCATTTTAGAAGTTTTATAGTTTAGATATATTTATTTTTAGAAAATAAAAGAAAATGGGAAATAATATGGAATTGAAAAACTATACCTTAAAATTCAAAGATAGAGTACTATTGCAAAATGTTAATGTCGAATTTCATGCAGGAAAAATCAGTCATATCTTAGGAAAAAACGGGACAGGAAAATCTCAATTTGCAAAAGATTTGTTGCTTAATAAGCAAGGAAATTTCACGCAAGAAATTTCAAATAACGTTTCCACTATTTCAAGTTTTTCTAATCTTCCCAGTGATTTAACTGTTGCAAGGCTTTATCGTCTTCTGCAGGGCAGATATAGTCAAGAAATGTTTTTGGAGCTATCTAGCCATCTGAATTTGGAGAATATTGATCAAAAATTAGTGATCAGAAAATTATCAGATGGGCAGAAACAAAAATTAAAGATTCTCTCGTTCTTCTTAGAAGATAAAGACATCATCATCTTAGATGAATTAACCAATACTTTAGATAAGGCTACAATAATTGAAATATATAAATTTTTAACGGAATATATAGAAAAAAATCCCAAAAAACATATATTAAATATCACGCATGATTTATCTGATTTGACGAGAATATCAGGAGATTACTATCTGTTGGAAAATTTGAATATAGAAAAAATTGATGATGTGGAAGAAGTAAAGAAGAGGTATTTAGAATGATAAAATCAGAATTTGAAAAAACAATAGCAAATAAATTCTTGTACATTTTAATTATTGTCCTTTTATTGATGTATGGTTTAGGCTATATTATGCCTATGAGTCTTGATAAGGTACATAGCTTGGCTTATCGTCCTTTATTATCAAGCATTTATACAGTTTTCACACAGTTTGGACCTATGATGTTTCCTTTTCTAATTGCATATTCTATCAGTAAGGATTATAGCGACCGTACAGGGTTATTTTACCGTTCACTAGGGATAAATAGCCTGAAATATATAATCAGCAAACTGACTGTTTTTGCAATGGAGCTTGCAGGAATTGTCTTGATTTATAATTTTATATTATCTTTAATTTATCACGACTTTTCAGCCTATATTCAGATGAGTTTATTATTCACGATTGTTGGATTATCTACATTTTGTCTTGTCAGTTTGCTTTCTTTGATTTTCTCCAGTTTAATTCTAGCCATTAGAAGTTCATTATTTATATGGATATTGAGTATCGTAGTTGCACAAGCCGGAGGGATATTGCAAAAAATAGCTTTCTTTGATTCTTCTACTTCATTTCATCAAAAAGTAAGTGTCTATTTGGATAGTAACTATCTAATTATACAGGATGGATTTTGGACACCAATTTTATACATTATAGTTGTTATCTGTATCACATTAATTCTCAGTAAACTA
Source organism: Streptococcaceae bacterium (assembly GCA_009779335.1). Lineage (GTDB taxonomy): Bacteria > Bacillota > Bacilli > Lactobacillales > Streptococcaceae > Lactococcus. The sequence goes on from WREM01000021.1 coordinate 4,833, forward strand.
TTTAATTGCAGATTTTTCAGATTAGGTGTAGAAGGATAAAACAAAAAAATTTCAAAAGAGAGTTTTTCTTTTTGAATCAGTATATACCAATTTATTGATTTTTCTTTTCTCCTATGCTACAATCTAATTAAAAGAAATCAAGGAGAAAGACAATGGACTATTACATTAAGGCTGACCAGTTTTATTATCCCTATGAGATAAAAAAGGGAGGCTATTTGCAAATCATTGATGGGAAATTTGGAGAATGGACAGAGCAAGTACCTAATAATACTGAAATTATTGATTATTCAGGGAAATCTGTTGCTCCCGGTCTTGTAGAAACGCATATTCATGGATTTAATGGTGCAGATGTACAGGATGCAGATGTCAAGGGAATCATGGAAACTATGAGTGAAGGACTACTTTCAGCTGGAGTAACCTCTTGGCTTCCCAGTCCACTTACTGCCGATCATGAACAGCTCAAAGAAATCTGTGAAGTCATTGGACAACATCATAATCAAGCAAAAGGAGCAAAGATTCGGGGTATTTTCTTTGAAGGCCCCTTCTTTACAGAGGAGCACAAAGGAGCTCAAAACCCTAAATATATGCGAGATGCTGATATTGCTGAATTAGAAGAGTGGCAAAAGGCAGCTAATGGGATGTTAAAAAAGCTAGGACTTGCTCCAGAACGTAGTGGTTCAGAAGATTTCATCCGTAAAGCGACTGAATCTGGTGTAATCATTGCTTTAGGTCATTCTAATGCAACGTATAATGAAGCTGTCAAAGGAGTTGAAGCTGGTGCAACGATGTGGGTACATTCTTACAATGGAATGAGTGGACTCAATCATCGGGAACCGGGGATGGTAGGAGCCTTACTCAACACGCCTAACACTTATGCAGAATTGATATGTGATGGTTATCATGTCCGTCCTGAAGCAGCAGAGATTGTCATGAAATTAAAGGGTGCTGATCATGTTGTAATGATTACTGATTCCATGCGTGGTGCAGGATTGGAAGACGGGGAATACACGCTTGGGGAATATACTGTAGAAGTGCGTGATGGTGCTGCATGGCTTCCTACGGGGAATTTAGCAGCTTCTACATTATTGCTCAAAGATGCTTTGAAAAATGTGATTGATTGGCAGATTGCTACACCTGCTCAAGCAGTAATGATGACCTCGCTCACACCCGCAAAATCAGTCAATATTGACCATGTTTGTGGGCAAATTAAAAGAGGACATGAGGCAGATTTTATCGTCTTAAACGAAGAGCATGAGTTAGAAGTGACCTACCTAGATGGTGTCAAACGATTTGAAAAATAAAAAAAATTTGCTCATTGAGCTCTTTTTTATTATGATAGAGAAAATAAAGTTTAGGAGAAAAAATGGTTTCAAAAGAACGCTTGGGTGGATTTATTGATGCGATAGTCGCGGTAGTGATGACAATCATGTTATTGGAATTTCACCCTCCACAATCAGGGAATATAATAGATTTCTTGAAAGAGAATTTAGTTTATCTGATTGCTTATACGCTCAGTTTCATCTATGTGACGACGTCATGGTTTAACCAACAGTATATGCTGAAAAATGCAGAAATAGTTACTCGCAAAATGTATATTGCAACGATGCTTTGGGTGCTTTCACTCAGCTTACTTCCTGTATTGGCAGCATGGACGGGTCGGACCATTAATTTATTTGATGATTTTGGACTGCATTCACCTAAAGCTCCTGCCATGTTATTTATAGTGATGATTTACCTTTGGGGTATCTCCTACATTAATATGACGAGAGCTTATATAGCAGATAATCCTCAGGAAAAGTCAATAATTATACAAGAAATGGAGGTTTTCCAATGGCTTAAACATCCAATTTGGACGGTATCTATGATTTTTGGCTTCATCATTACTTACTTCTATCCTCCTTTTGTATTTATTTATACTGCAGGAGAGATGGTTTGGGCAATCATACAAAGCAGAAATAAAAGAGCCTAGGCTCTTTTATTTATAATCTTTCAGCACCCATTCATTGATAGCATAAGCTACACCTGATTCTGTATTGGGTTTAGTGATGTGTTTGGCAATTTTTTTAAGTTCATTATTTCCATTTTCCATGGCGACGGGATGTCCGACCACTTGGAGCATAGAACGGTCATTCTCCTCGTCTCCGATAGCCATAACTTCATCCATATCAAGACAAAGTTTTTCAGCTAAATGCTTAACAGCATTTCCCTTGCTGGCTTTTTTGTTCATAAATTCAAGATAGAAAGGTGTGGATTTGACCATGTTATAACTTTCAAAAAATTCAAAGGGAAGATAAGCAATACCGTTTTCGAGAACATCAGGTTCATCGACCATCATGATTTTTGCAATTTCTAATGCAGCGATTTCTTCAGGTTGACGGAAGAAAAGTGGCATATTGACTAAAGTTGCTTCATGAATAGTATATTTCCCAATGTCACGATTGGAAGTATAAATTCCATCTCGAGTTATGGCGTGCATGTGAAGCCCGATTTTCTTGGCTTCATTATCGAGGTCAAAGAAATCCATTGCAGTGAGTGATTCCTTGAGGAATTCTTCCCCAGTGGCACGTTGGACTAAAGCTCCATTGTATGTGATGACATAGTCGCTTTGATTGGTTAATTCAAGCTCCTTAAGAATGTCAATGACACCCATGAGGGGACGTCCTGTTGTGATGACGATTTTTACATCTGCTTTTTTAGCATCGAGTACAGCTTGCTTGACTTGTGGAGTAATCTGCCGATTGGTATCAAGTAAGGTTCCGTCTAAATCAATGGCAACAAGTTTAATCATGATATTTTTCTTTCTAGATAAATTTAAAAGGGAGTAAATTCGTCATTTTTGATGTATTTTCTGAACTCATCGTTTTCTAGCATAGGTTTAGGGAAATAGAAACGACTATTTCCATGATTGGTTCCTGCTAGAGAGGCAACGATAGTGGAAAGCTTGGAAAGCTCTGTAAGACTCAAATCTTTTTGGATGATTTCGATTTGTGTGCGTGGCGATTTTGAGCTTGGGCGATAGAAATCATAAGGCAAATCAAAACTATTATTGATGGCTGTATAATAGTCAATATCATAGCCTGCATCAGAGATGAGTTGCTCTAAGAAACGTAATTGCCCCTTATCGTTAGGATCAAACTTGATGGATTTTGGAAGGCGACGAGAGAGATAAGAAGAAGCCAAATCTGATAAAATAGGGTCATTGTGATTTGTCCAAGCTTGGAAGTAGGTGTTCATTACACCATCATCTAAAGCTAAATAGTCAGTGAGGTTGAAGTTTCCTTCAAAAAAAGGAAGTAGACGAGGGCTTGAAAGATAGAAATATTCAGAGTTCTCTGCAAATAATACTTTGGCACGTTTGAGCAGGTTTTGTAATAAAACCTCAGTTCCACGAGAAGCAGGGTGGAAATAAACTTGCTGATACATTTGGTAACGAGAAAGGACATAATCCTCAACAGCGTGCATAGATTTGAAATTAAATCCAATTCCATGAGGCAGAGGAGTGATGGAATGTAAAATACGAGTCAAGTCGAATTGTCCGTAGCCCGCTCCTGTATAATAGGCGTCACGCAGAAGATAGTCCATACGATCCGCATCAATCTGACTGGAGATGAGTTGAACAACCTGAGGATTAGAATATTCATGAGTGATAACAGAAGCCACTTTTTCTGGGAAATCAGGAGATACTTTACGTAAGACAGCATTGATTTCAGTTTCAGGGCTGGTGATAATGGCAACAGTTACAGCTTCATGATCAGTATCGAATAAGTGTTCAAAAGAATGAGAATAGGCACCGTGTCCTACATCATGCAAGAGAGCAGCACATTGAGTAACTAGATTTTCATTAGGATTCCAAGTTTTTGTATAACGTGCTGAGAAATTATCTGTGATAATCTTTGCAATGTTATAGACACCTAAACAATGTGTGAAACGGCTATGTTCAGCACCATGAAAAACAAAAGAAGAAGTCCCCAGTTGTTTAATGCGACGCAAACGTTGAAATTCTTTGGTATTAATGAGATCATAAATGGTTTTGTCTTCAATATGAATGTAGTTGTGTACAGGGTCACGAAAGACCTTATCAATGATAGGCATAAAAGCTCCTTTATCTATATGCTTACATTATACTATAAATAACAGTGATTTACTATGGCCCAACTGTTATTTTATGATAGAATGAATGTATGCAAATTACTGTTAGAAATAGAATAGTCATCAACGGAGAAGAAGAGCGGATTAAAGAAGTTTTTTTAGCTGAATATAAGGTACAGTCAGGAAAAACGCATCTGGCTTATGTCAATGCTGACGATGAAAAAGTCATGATAAAATTTGATGAAAATGAATTATCGATGACCCGTTACACGAAAACTCCTATTATTATGAAATTTCACAAAGCTCAAACAACCTTTGCTCAGTATGAGGGACTAGGAAAGTTAGAGATAGAAACAAGAGAATTTAAGATAAATAAAACACTTCAAAATATCAAACTCTATTATCTTTTATCACAAAACGGGACCATCATCGGACATTATCATTTAAGAATAGACTGGAAAGAAATTAATGAATGAAGAAACAAAAGTCATCAAACTCTCATCTGAGCTTTATGACAAGCTAGACTTATCAGAGAATAATGAAGTGGAAGTTGTTGAACATTCCAATCATTCTTTTATTTTGCGTTCTTTAAGCAATCCTGCACAAGATAATGCTACTCGTTGGTTTTGGATACCTACAGTAATTTCTATGCTCATATTTCTTGGATATGCGTTGATTACCCATGTTCACTCTATCCATCTGACAGGGTCTTCTTCAATCGCTACAGCAGTACTCATTGTCGCAAATGCTATCTCTGCCATTACCTTTATTGTTGCTTATATCAAAAAACGAAAAGATCTTTATAATGTCATGACTTCAAGAAGTTATTGGCGTGGCTTCATCACTGTCGTTCTTTCAGTCATCATCATTTCAAGTTTATCCTTGGTGGCACTCTTTTGGTTCATTAGTCAAATTTTCTATGGTGTAATTTTTGATATTTTCACAGCAACAGTTATATTCACGGTCTTTTCAGCTATACTGAATTATTTCATGATTTTTATTGTAGATACTTTTTCTATTAAGGTCATGCTTAATATGCTCATATTGGTTTCTACAGGAGGGGTCATATCAAGTATGGCGACCAGTGGGAATCCTTACTGGTGGCAACGTAATTTTTCTCTACTAGGAACTGAAACCTCTAAAAGTAACTGGCAATTTAATTTGACATTGGTAGTTTCTGCAGGATTGATGATTGCACTTTTTGATTATTTGTTTGTGTCTATTCGAGAAAGATATGGCTTGCTTCCTCGTCATATCATCCTGCAAACCTTACTTACACTGGGTGCAATTTGTATCGCCCTTGTCGGACTTATCCCTGATAATGGAGATGGACTCATGCACGTTGTTCATTTTACCTTGGCTCAGATGATTGTCTTTTTCTTGGGTATTTCTATACTCAGTGTGCATTGGTTATTGCCCAATTTGAGTAAAGAATTTCATTCTATTTCCTATGCCATTATCGGGGTACTAGTGGTATCTTATCTGCTCTGGCATCCCGTGCATTATCTTACATTGACAGGTTTTGAAATTTTGTCTTTCAGTCTGGGATTTGCATGGATCATGCTTCTCATCAGCAATCTCTCTAACCTGCTTTTTGGAGAACGAAAGATATATAAAGTAGAGAAGATTAAAGAATAAGAATGAAATAAATATTGACAGTTGTTTGAGTAAAATATTAATTTGTGCTATATTAATTTTATAGGAGATAGATGCAAAAAACTAGGTGGGCTAACACCTAGTGTGTCTAATATCTCTGCAATGGTTCGAACTAGCTTAGGCTAGTTCTTTTTGATACTTAAGGCATTCTTTATAATTTCAACTAAAGTTGAAATTATCTTTAGAATAGCTAGAATGAAATCTAGTAAATCCATAAGCCTTTCACATTGCAGAAAGGGAGCATACCACCATCGCCTATCTCCTCTCATACCTAGAATTGTCAGGAGTGGGTCGCAGATAATACTTAAACACAGAGGAATTTTATTCCCTCATATCTGTTAGTACCTCCGCTTTGCTACGTTATCCATTCTCGCTACATCGCTAAAGCGATAAGTCAAGTGGCTCGTAAAAAAATTCAAAAGTAACAAAATAAATCAAAAAATAGTGGAAATTTGTTCTCGGCTTTTTCTATTTTTTTATTCCTCTATTCATTGGGTAAGAGAGACCTTCTGAAAAATTTAGACACTTACCAGAGAAC
>WREM01000022.1 GCA_009779335.1 Streptococcaceae bacterium
CTACAATCCTAGCTGCTGTTATTGTGGGAATGTCCTCCTTAATATTTTCTGAGTTTGCCTCACGTTTAGGAAATCAGAGCGGCCCTTACGGGTACATTTCTATTATCTTTGGAGAGCTTCCGGGATGGATAGCAGGGTGTTTGTTGAGTATCAACTTCATACGTTGGATTGCTCTAGCAGCGAGTGCATGGTCTTCCTATTTGAAGGGTGTATTTAATTTGCATCTTCCGTCAGTGATCAATGGAGCATTAGGCACAAGCTCAGGGTTTTCTATAGATTTACTATCAGTCATTATGGTAATTTTTGTCATGGTTCTTGTATTGATGAACGCTAGTACAGTACTCCGGTTTAATAATATCTTAGTTATTTTGAAATTCTCTGCCATTATCTTATTCATTGTTGTAGGAACATTCTATTTGAATCCATCAAATTGGAGTAATTTTGCACCTTTTGGTTGGGGGCATATTGGAGGGAGAGATATAGGTATTCTGCCAGGGACAGCACTCATGTTTCTTGCCTTTATAGGGTTTGAAACTATTCCATCAGCAGTTAATGAAGTGAAAAACCCTCAAAAGAGTATCCCTGCAGGAGTTATAGGTTCACTCATTGTTTCTTCTGTTTTTTATATCTTGGTCATATTTGTTTTGACAGGAATTACAAACTATAAAAATCTCAATCATGATGACACACTTGCCTATGCCTTACGATTGACTGGTGCTCATGCACCGGCAATCTATGTTTCACTGATTGCAGTGATTACTTTGGTTACGGTGTGTATCGTTCCCATGTTTGCCATGTCTCGTATGGTAAAGGGATTAAGCAAGGATGGTTTGTTGATTCCGAGTTTAACAAAAGTTTCTAAAGTCCGTAAAGTTCCAATCAACGCTACATATTTGACAGGAATTATCGCAGCTATAACAGTTGCCCTCTTCCCTACAAATATGCTTTTAGATTTTGGGAACTTCTGTATGATTATCTATCTCATGATGTTAGCTCTTGGGATTCTCAAGCTTCGTCATCATTATGGACTGCCTCAAAAAGGAGAATTTAGGACACCATTTGTTCCAGTCTTACCCATCATATCCTTGTTATTAAGTTTGATTCTTCTCGCTCAATATCCTTTGTCTATATGGCTTACTTTCATTCCAGCAATGGTTATTGTACTTCTTATTTATTTCATCTATGGTTATAATCATTCAATACTTAATACAAATAAAAAAACTGTGCGATAGAACAGTTTTTATTTTATAAATCACGATTAACAAAACGGACGAATTTATTCCATAGAACAGTGAAAGTATTGGTTTGATCGACATTATTTTTTGCAACCAGAGTAATGCTTTGCCCTGAATATCCGGGGAGGTATCCCATATTATCTACACCACTGTCTAGTTTTGTAGTGACACGGACGATGCCTGTGCCCTGCTTGATTGGAGCAGTAACAGCGTCAGGTTTTTGATAAGTGACAGAGAGATGACTGGTGTCGGCTACGCTATTAACCATAGGTACAATCGGATTCAAATCGTCACTTGCGACAAGGCCTAATTGACTGGATTTCCCGTCAATGACTTTAATAGACGAAAAATCAGAATAAGTCTCTCCCTTGCTAGCCAAAGCATCCGTAGTCCAACTTCCATAGACATAATTCATTAAAGAATTTGTAGCATTGAAACGAGCATATTCATCGCTCTCTCCACCGTCGGCATTCAGTACGACAGTAATGATACGAAAGCCATTTTGTGTGGTTGTAGCGACGAAGCAAGCTCCTGCAAATGTTGTCGTCCCTGTTTTTAGACCATCTACTCCTGTACGATAATTTTGATAACCTTGAAGCATATAGTTATAGGTATGGAGATTTTGCTCAGAAGTCCCTCCCTTATCAAATACAGCAGTGGTTTGCTTGGTTACGTTTAGAACATCAGGGAAATCAGTGATTAAATGCTCTGCAATGACTGCAATATCTTGAGCTGACATCTGATTTTCATCATTGACATCAGACCCGGGATAAATATTCCCTAGAAGCATAGAGTTGTTCAATCCAGAAGCGTTGACAATATGTGCATCAGTAATTCCAAAGGCTTGAGCTTGCTTTCTCATCATATCCACAAACTTAGGTTCAGAACCTGCGACTTTTTCAGCTAATGCAATAGCAGAAGAGTTGGCAGACTGAATCATGAGTGCATTGAACATATCACGTACGGTGAAAGAGTCGCCCTCATTATTGACCATCATATTAGAGGCATCTGCATTTTGCGTTAAGGCAAAAGCATAGCCCTTAACAGGAACTTTGTCATCCCAGGAAAGTTTACCCTCTTTGATTTGATTGAGTACAACATAGGCAGTTAATATTTTAGTGATGGAAGCCAATCCCATGGGTTGAGTTGCATTTTGAGCATAAAGGATTTTTCCACTCTTCTGATCCACAGCGATAGCAGCTTTAGCAGGTACGGTAAATGGTGTATCTGCGTGAACAAGGGTTGTAGGAAGGATAGTAAATCCCATCAAAAAGACGGCAAAAATAATCAGATGCTTTTTCAGGTTTTTCATATTAACCATTATAACATAGAAGAAATTCAAAAAATAGAAAATGAATGAAAAATAGCATCAGGAAAAATTGACAAAATCCTTATAAAATGATACGATGATAGACGGTAATTTTTATTTTGGTCTCCAATAAGAAGAACGTATAACAGTTGCCAAACTTCTAGTCAGAACTTGGATTAAGCGGCCATATACTGACATCAACCAATTAAAAAAGATGAAAGGAATGTTTTTCAGATTTATCCCGCTTTGCGAATTTTCGTAGATAGATGTTGAAAAACTAACAGACAAATGCCTACTATTAACCAATTAGTACGTAAAGGTCGACATTCAAAAGTTGAGAAATCTAACTCACCTGCCTTGAACGTTGGCTACAACAGTCGTAAGAAACTACAAACTAACGTAGCTTCACCACAAAAACGTGGAGTTGCCACTCGTGTAGGAACTATGACACCTAAAAAACCTAACTCAGCCTTGCGTAAATACGCTCGTGTGCGTCTATCTAACTTGATGGAAGTCACTGCGTATATTCCAGGTATCGGACACAATCTCCAAGAACACAGCGTCGTGCTTCTTCGTGGTGGACGTGTAAAAGACCTTCCAGGGGTACGTTATCACATCGTCCGTGGTGCACTTGATACTGCGGGTGTTGATGGTCGTATGCAAAGCCGTTCTAAATACGGTGCTAAAAAACCAAAAGGATAAGAAAGGGGATAAGTAAATATGCGTAAAAATCGTGCGCCAAAACGTGAAGTTTTGGCAGATCCAATGTATAATTCTGTAGTCGTATCACGTCTTATCAACCGAGTAATGCTTGATGGTAAGCGTGGAGTATCAACAAACATCGTTTATGGTGCTTTCAAACAAATCGAAGAAGAAACTGGGAACAACCCACTTGAAGTTTTTGAAACTGCAATGGAAAACATCATGCCTGTACTTGAAGTACGTGCACGTCGTGTTGGGGGATCTAACTATCAAGTCCCAGTTGAAGTTCGTCCAGAACGTCGTACAACTCTTGGTCTTCGTTGGTTAGTACAAATCGCTCGTAATCGTGGTGAACACACTATGCAAGACCGTTTGGCAAAAGAAATTCTTGACGCTTCTAACAACACAGGTGCAGCAGTTAAGAAACGTGAAGACACACATAAAATGGCTGAGGCTAACCGTGCCTTTGCTCACTTCCGTTGGTAAGATTTATTTTGTGTTAAGCTTCTTGTTGATTTCTCGCTCACGTACTCAAGTACGCCTTGTTTAAAATCAACGGCGAATCTTTTAACAAAATCTAATCTTTCCAATAGATAGAAAAAGTTTAACTAACAAGGCAAGTCTCGTTTATCTAAATGAGGCTTTCCTATAAAAATAAAATTAGGAGAAATTATGGCTCGCGAATTTTCACTCGAGAATACTCGTAATATCGGTATCATGGCTCACGTCGATGCTGGTAAAACAACTACAACAGAACGTGTCCTTTACTATACTGGTAAAATTCACAAAATCGGAGAAACTCACGAAGGAGCTTCTCAAATGGACTGGATGGAGCAAGAGCAAGAGCGTGGAATCACTATCACATCTGCTGCAACTACAGCCCAATGGAAAGGTAATCGTGTAAACATTATTGATACACCAGGTCACGTGGACTTCACAATTGAAGTACAACGTTCACTTCGTGTATTGGATGGTGCGGTTACTGTTCTTGATGCACAATCAGGGGTTGAACCTCAAACTGAAACAGTTTGGCGTCAAGCAACTGAATATAAAGTTCCACGTATCGTTTTTGCCAACAAAATGGATAAAATCGGTGCAGACTTCTACTATTCACTTTCTACATTGCATGATCGTTTGGATGCCAATGCTCATCCCATCCAAATTCCAATTGGTGCAGAAGATGATTTCACTGGTATCATTGATTTGGTAACAATGAAAGCTGAAATCTATACCAATGACCTTGGAACAGACATTCAAGAAACAGAAATCCCTGCAGAATACATGGATAAGGCAAATGAATGGCGTGAAAAATTGATTGAAGCAGTAGCTGAAGTCAATGAAGACATCATGGAAAAATACTTTGCTGGGGAAGAAATCTCAGTTGATGAATTGAAAAAAGCAATTCGTCAAGCAACTATCGACGTAGAATTCTACCCTATGCTTGCTGGATCTGCCTTCAAAAATAAAGGGGTACAAATGATGCTTGATGCAGTCATTGACTACCTTCCATCACCACTTGATATTCCTGCGATTAAAGGTATTAATCCTGATACTGATGCTGAAGACGATCGTCCAGCTTCTGATGATGCTCCGTTTTCAGCGTTAGCATTTAAGATTATGACTGACCCATTTGTAGGTCGTCTCACTTTCTTCCGTGTATACTCAGGTATTCTTGATTCAGGTTCATATGTACACAACACTTCTAAAGGTAAACGTGAACGTATCGGGCGTATTCTTCAAATGCACGCCAACTCTCGTGAAGAAATTCAAACAGTATATGCTGGAGATATCGCTGCAGCGGTTGGATTGAAAGATACAACTACTGGAGATACATTAGCTGACGAAAAAGCTAAGGTTATCCTTGAATCTATTGAAATTCCAGAACCCGTTATCCAACTTTCTGTAGAACCTAAATCTAAAGCTGACCAAGATAAGATGGGTGTTGCCCTTCAAAAATTGGCAGAAGAAGATCCTACATTCCGTGTTGAAACTAACGTTGAAACAGGGGAAACAGTTATCTCTGGTATGGGTGAACTTCACCTTGATGTCCTTGTTGACCGTATGAAACGTGAATTCAAAGTTGAAGCTAACGTTGGTGCACCTCAAGTATCTTATCGTGAAACGTTCCGTGCCCCTGCACAAGCTCGTGGATTCTTCAAGCGTCAATCAGGTGGTAAAGGTCAATACGGTGACGTATGGATTGAATTTACACCTAATGAAGAAGGAGCAGGATTCGAATTCGAAAACGCTATCGTCGGAGGGGTTGTTCCACGTGAATTTATCCCAGCCGTTGAAAAAGGTCTTGTAGAAACTATGGCAAATGGTGTCCTTGCTGGATATCCAATGGTTGATATCAAAGCCAAGCTTTATGATGGGTCATACCATGATGTTGATTCATCTGAGACTGCCTTCAAGGTAGCCGCTTCACTTGCTATGAAAGAAGCCACTAAAACAGCTCAACCTGCAATCCTTGAACCAATGATGAAGGTCGTTGTTACTGTTCCTGAGGAAAACCTTGGAGATGTCATGGGACACGTGACTGCTCGTCGTGGTCGTGTAAACTCTATGGAAGCCCACGGTAAATCTCAAATCGTTAATGCCTTTGTACCATTGGCTGAAATGTTTGGATATGCAACTACATTGCGTTCATCATCACAAGGTCGTGGAACATTCATGATGACATTTGACCACTATGAAGATGTACCAAAAACAGTGCAAGAAGAAATCATCAAGAAAAATGGATCTAAACTCGCTTCACAAATTGAAGATATGGGTGAATAATTCATTTAAAAGAATAGATATTAAAACAGATCTAATGGTCTGTTTTTTTGTATATTAGAATAAAAGAGACAGTAAACATCACGATTCAGAAGAGGAAGAAATGATTCAAGAACTTTCATATTCATCCAATAAATCAGATTCCACCTTCCCAAACGTTGGGGAAATTGCCGGACTTATAGGACTGTTAGGATTAGGACTACTAACAGCCCTAGGACTAAAAAAGAAAAAATAAAACAAACAAATATATTTCAGAAAAGGAATATATTTTTTTACTTGATTTTGTAGAAAAATACTTGACAAAAAGCTGGGGGGGGGGGAGTATAATGGGGTTTGGGACATTTCCCTATATAGAAGGAGAAAATAATGAAAAATTGGAAAAAAGTTGTATTATTACTTATGCCTATTCTCGCACTCACAGTCCTTGCTGGTTGCTCTTTTGGAGGAGATACGGCAAGTAAAAATGCCAAGGATGATGCACAAGGAGTTTTGGATTTTGTCTATAAAGGAGACACTGCTTCAAATTTCTCTGATATCTCAACAATGTCAGCATCAGACAGTAAGCAATACATTCTTGATACTTGGGCACAAACACAATATGATTATTTCAAATCTCAAGGGGCTCCATCGGACGATTTCTCATTCAAATTGGGAGACACAACTTTTGATTCTAAAGAAATTGTGACAGATGCGGTAACTGCCAGACTACAAGCGACACGTACAATCAGTGATTATCAGATCACTTCTGTAACAATCAATGGTAATGAGGCAAAAATTACAGCAAAAATCAAACCCATCGCCTCTTTATCGGAACAACATCCTCTTACAACAGCCTTGTCAGATATGGTAGATGGAAATTTAACTGAGTACGATAATTTTATTAAATCCAGTGACGAAGGAAAAGCGTTTGATAGAATTGTTATGTTGAAACTTTATGCTATTTACTACGGCGATCACAATAAAGTACCAGATAAAACTAAAGATTATAAAACTATTGAATTTACATTGAAGAATTCAGGAAATCATTTCCAAGCAGATAAAGATGTTTACAATTATTTAATGCAACAGTCTCGTGCAGATGAATACAGTGATGGAACTGGGGGCTCATCTTCTTCATCCTCATCTTCAAACTAAAAAGATACCCCTAAGGGGTATTTTATTATACAATTTCTGTTATAATGGCTGTAAAGGGAGAAGAAAATGAAAAGAAATGAGCGTCTCATTGATTTTACCAATTATCTGATTAACCATCCTAGAGAACTGATTTCTCTTGGTCATTTGAGTCAGCATTACGACGTAGCAAAGTCTTCTATTTCTGAGGATATTGTATTTATCAAACGTGTTTTTGAAAATCAGAACATGGGAAAGATTGAGACTTTTTCTGGTAGTCAGGGGGGCGTTTTATTCACGCCTCAAATTTCAGATGGTAAATCAAAAGAAATGGCAAAAGATTTAATCAAACTTCTCCAAGAAGAAAATCGTATCTTACCGGGAGGTTACATCTATCTTTCAGACATCATTGGTACCCCTTCAAATCTCAAAAAAATAGGTAAAATTATTGCTCATGAGTATGCAGACGAGTCAGTAGATTGTGTGATGACGATTGCAACTAAAGGCATTCCTATTGCCCAGATTGTAGCAGAGATTTTGGACGTTCCTTTTATTATTGTTCGCAGGGATCAAAAAGTAACTGAAGGAGCCATGGTTAATGTCAATTATATGTCAGGCTCTAGCTCAAAGGTAGAAAACATGACGCTTTCTAAGCGTAGCTTGTCTAGAGGACAGCATGTGCTTATTGTGGATGATTTCATGAAAGGGGCAGGAACAATTAATGGAATGAAGAGTTTGGTTCATGAATTTGATTGTTTGCTTACAGGGGTAGCTGTGTTTTTAGAAGGGCCATTCAAGGGAGAACGATTGGTCAAAGCGTATAAATCTATTCTCAAGGTTGATTCTGTGGATATAGCTAAACGCTCCATTGATGTGAAATTAGGAAATATATATGACAATAAAAAAGAAGGATAATTCCTTCTTTTTAATTAATGAATGAGATTTTGTTGAGTGGCCAGAAGCGGAACTTGACTACACCCATAATATCAGAACGTTTGAATGTTCCGACGGCTCGACTGTCTTGTGAGATAATACGGTTGTCCCCCATCAAATAATACTCCCCATTAGGCACATAATATTGAAAAGTAGTTTGACCGATACTGTCCGTGGTAAAGGCTTTAGAATTTTGAGCTAGTTGAACAAAGAAATCACGATCATTCGCCGTCAGGCTATTGGTAAGGGGATATGCCCCGTAAGTTTTTTCCAGTTGTCCTGTCTGGCGTTGCTTGACAAAGTTTGCCAGATAAGGTTCATCGGTTGCTGTTCCATTGATGGTAAGCTTATCATGGTCAAAACGAATCATGTCGCCGGGAACACCTACTACACGCTTGACAATATCTTTGGTCTGTCCACCATTAGTTTCCTTGGCAACAACTATATCTCCACGATGAATAGATGCAGGCTTGATGAGAACTAAACGTTCTTTATCTGCTAATGTTGGATCCATAGAGTGTCCATCTACAATGACAGGAGACCACAGGAAGAAATAAGATAGAATGATAGCGAGGATGATGGCAATGGTAACTCCCCACGCTTTTAAAAATGTTTTCATAGTTGGATTACTTTCTATTTTAGAGCGAGACATTTCGCTTTTTCTGTATTGGCAAAGTGTAGCTTGACAAGGGGATTGAGAGATTCAATTCCCTTTTCTTTGATGATTTGAGCAGCCACTTGGTCTGAGCGAATACCTGCTCCGCTGGGCAAATCATAGCCTGATTGCTCAGAGAGATTCTCTAGATTTTCTAGGAAAAGAAATCGTGCAATAATGGAACTTGTCGCCACTGCTAAGAACTGACTTTCTGCCTTGGTCAGCAGAGTGATTTCAGACTTGACTTGATTTTTTTCCTTGACAAGATACTTTTGATAATTGTTAGGACTAGTAAAGGCATCAATGATAATGGCTTCCGGTTTACAATCCAATTTCTTTTCTAAAAGATAAATGGCTTGATTGTGCAAAGCTACCTTGATACTGACAGCATTATAACCCTTGGCAATGACTTGATTGTATTTATCGGGTTCAACCACCTGTGTCACATGAATGATTTTATCCATTAACTGTGGGGCAATTTGTACAATCTTTTCATCTGTCAATTTCTTTGAATCATCGACACCCAACTCCTTCAATAAAGAAATATCATTTTCTCTAATAAAAGAAGCAACGACCATAAGTCCACCGAAGTAAGAACCGTTCCCTACTTCATCTGTTCCTATAATGTTGAATTGTGGCAATGACTGGTCAGCTTTAGAAGCAGTATAACCAAATTCTTGAGCAAGTTTCTCTGCTGAATGTCCTTGGAAGACGACCTTATTTGAAGTATAGAGCGAGATGCTGGTGTTCTCAACCTTAGCAAAAAAATCAATGTATTCATTCTTTGAGGGTACTTGATATTTAGCATATCTGTCCTTGAGTTTTTTGATTAATTGCTCATCCAAAGTCAATACAAGATTCATTTCTATATTTTATCATAAATGATAAAAAGAATAAAGAAGCTTGACAAGTGCAGGTAGATGTGATAAGATATTAAACGGTATTGTTTACCCCATTTTTGTGGCCCCGGAAACCCAAAAATATTTACAGGACTCTTACACCTGTTGTAAACAACAAAACTAGAATAGGAAAACTAAACACATGATGAAACAAACTTTCATGGCTAACGCATCAAATGTTGACCGTAAATGGTACATTGTAGATGCAGCTGGTGTGCCATTAGGACGTCTTTCAGCAGTAGTTGCTAGCGTACTTCGTGGTAAAAACAAGCCAACTTTCACCCCTCACGTAGATACTGGAGATTTTGTTATCGTAATCAATGCAGAACAAGTAGCATTGACTGGTAAAAAAGCTTCTGATAAAATCTACTACTCTCATTCACTTCACCCGGGTGGACTTAAGTCTATCTCAGCTGGTGAACTTCGTGAAAAGAATGCTGTTCGCTTGATTGAAAAATCAGTTAAAGGAATGCTTCCACACAATACTCTTGGGCGTGCTCAAGGGATGAAACTTAAAGTTTTTGTTGGTGGAGAACATAACCATGCAGCTCAACAACCTGAAGTACTTGATATTTCAGGATTAATCTAAGAAGGGAACGAAACTAATATGGCACAAGTACAATATGCTGGCACAGGCCGTCGTAAAAATTCAGTAGCACGTGTACGTCTCGTACCCGGAACTGGAAAAATCACCGTCAATAACCGTGATGTAGAAGATTACATCCCACAAGCTGCACTTCGTTTGGTTATTAATCAACCATTTGCAGCAACACAAACAGAAGGAAGCTATGACACACTCGTTAATGTAAACGGTGGTGGATATGGTGGACAATCAGGAGCTATCCGTCATGGAATCGCTCGTGCATTGCTTCAAGTAGATCCAGACTTCCGTGGATCACTCAAACGTGCTGGACTCTTAACACGTGATGCCCGTATGGTTGAACGTAAAAAAGCAGGTCTTAAGAAAGCCCGTAAAGCATCACAATTCTCAAAACGTTAATTTTATATCAAAAAATATCCAAGAGGATGTTTTTTTTTATTTTGTTTTCTCCCAGTCTTATGCTTCATCAATCATTTTTTGTTTCGTATACGAAACAAAAATTAATACTCCAAAATATTTTTATAAAATAAAATAAATAATAAAAAAGGAGTATTGATTTATGGAAAAAGAAGAGCAATTAGTGAGATTATTTGATAA
>WREM01000023.1 GCA_009779335.1 Streptococcaceae bacterium
TACGAAATTCTCATTGATACAGCTAAGTTTTGGGCAAGTCGTCTGGACTACAATGAAGATAAAGACATCTATGAGATTAATGGTGTTATCGGTCCAGATGAGTATAAGGAACACATCAATAATAATGCCTATACCAATTATACGGCTCACTGGAACATTGAATATGCCATTCAGTTGATTGATTATCTGGCTGAGCAAAAACCAGAAATTTATAAAAAGCTAGATAAAAAATTTGATTTAAGACCCTTGCAAGAAAAGCTGGCTGAGAAATTACCCAAACTTTTCCTGCCAGAGCCCAATTCAGAAGGAATTATTCCTCAGGATGACAGTTACCTGAGCAAGAGGATTCTTGATTTAAGCAAGTACAGAACAACTGATGGCGTGGATGGGCTCTTCCATGATTATAATCTGGATCAAGTCAATCAAATGCAAATTACCAAACAAGCAGACGTCTTGTTGCTGGTACTCTTGTTTGAAGATTTGTTTGACAAGGACTTAAAACTCAAAAACTTTGACTATTATGAGCCTAAGACAACACATGATAGTTCATTGAGTTTATCGACACATGCCATATTATCAGCCGACCTAGGAAAAGTGGATCAGTCTTATGAATTTTTCCAAAAGGCAATCAGTATCGATATGGGGGAATATATGAAATCCTCAGATGCTGGAATCCATGCTGCTAGTCTCGGGGGAATATGGCAAATGACCGTTTATGGTTATGGTGGGGTGCGTATGATTGACGGGAAACTCCGCATTGAGCCACATCTACCAGATGAATGGTCAAGCTTGAGCTTTGGTATTGACTATCAAGAACAAGCATTATCAATTAAGGTTACAAAAAATGACTTTACCATCTCAAAAGTTGAGAATGGAGAGCCTGTTACTTTTATCCATAAAGGAGAAGAAGTAACACTTGTAAATACATTAACAATTTCCATATAAGGAGGGAAATAGAAATGAAACTTTGGAAAAAATTATTGATCAGCGGTGTTGTTGCTTTTGCAGCAGTAGCCCTTGTTGCTTGTGGGAACAGCAAGAATTCTTCAAGCAGTAAAGAACTTACCATCGGATACTGGAAAGGTTCCGATACGGAAAATGCAGCCTTTGACAAATTGGTGAAACAATTTGAAAAAGACAACGGTGTTACAGTAAAAACAAAAGTTTATACTGACATTACTACACAACTTCCAACAGACCTCTCTGCTGGAACAGCCCCAGATGCGTTCTACATCGACTCAAGCTACTTCCCTTATCTTCAATCACAAGGTGTTTTGAATGATTTGAGTGGTGTAGTTAATAAAGATGATTTCTATCCTACTATCGCTAAAGCATTTGAAAGTGACGGAAAACTCTATGCGGCACCTAAAGATGTTTCAACTCTTGCAATCTATGTCAATAAAGACATCTTTGCAAAAGCAGGAATTGATGAAAGCTCTATTCCTAAATCATACGAAGATTTCATCCAATGGGCACCATCAGCACAAGCTAAAATTGATGCCGCGTATGGACCAGGTAAAGTTTACTTGATGAATGTGAATGCAGACTTGAACCGTCAATGGCAATTCTTGTCAGCTGGAGATCAAAACCCTATCACAAGTGATGGAAAATCTGATCTTTCAAACCCTACAATCTTGAAAAATATGCAAACAGTTGTTGATATGTTCAATACTGGAGCTGTTGCTACTCCTCAACAAGTAGGAGCAGGAGATGAAGGTGCAGCATTTGGTAACGGTAAATATGCCATGGCCTTGACAGGAAACTGGAACTATCAAGTATTCAAAACTCAATATAAAGGACTTAACTTTGATGTTATCCCTAACATGACATACCAAGGTAAAGAAATGACTATGCAATATACTGTTGGTTGGGGTGAATACAAAGATACTAAAGCTAAAGATTTAGCTGACAAATGGATTCAATTTGTAACAGGTAAAGATGGAATGACTACATGGACAAATGGTGTAGGAACACTTGCTACACGTCCTGATGTTGCCAATAACTCTACATTCTTGAAAGAAAATCCAATGCTTCAAGTTCACCAAGATGCAATCAAAAATGCAGTGGCTTGGCAAGACGGTGTAAATGTTACAACAGTTGCTAACTCATACGGAAACTACATCACTAACGTATTCAAAAAAGGTGCGACAGCAGATGACCTCAAGAGTGCAATGCAAAAAGCTGACACGGAAGCAAACAGCAAGATTTCAAAATAAAATAAAAGTACAATCTACTTTCAAAATTTAATTAGAAATAGAAGAAGGTGGTCATCAATCACCTTCTTTATATTTTGAGGCGTCAGAAACGCCGAGAAAGAAAAAAATTATGGAAAAAAAGAAATACAAAACTTCAAAGAGACAAAGAGGAGAGATGCTTCAGGGGTATGCCTTCTTAGCCCCTGCTTTGCTTGTGATTCTCGTCTTCTTTATCCTCTCTATCTTGTTTGCAGTTTATCTGTCATTCAATGATGTGAACATGATTGCACATACCTATCAGTGGAATAGCTTCAGAAACTACAGTAATCTATTGACGGATGGTCAGTTGGTGCGTGCCTTACAAAACACAGGATTCTTTGCTCTGATTGTTGTACCTGTACAAACCATTATTGCACTCGTTATGGCGTATGTCTTGGCTAATCGAGAAGTCAAAGGAAAAACATTCTTCCGCTTGATTTACTTCTTGCCAACCTTGACTTCATCTGCGGCATTGACGATGATTTTCATGTTCATTTTCAATCTTAATGGACCAATCAATGGAATGTTAGAGGGGTTGCATATTATCAATTCCCCTATCAACTTCATCAATGACACCAACTGGACGTTGCGAGTCATCATGGCTATGAATATATGGTCAACGGTGCCTTACTTCATGACCATTTATTTGGCGTCATTGGTTGACTTGCCATATAGTTTATATGAGGCAGCAGATATTGATGGAGCAAATGCTTTCCAAAAACTTCGTTTCATTACAATTCCTCATTTACGTCCCATTACTACCTTTGTCCTTTTGACAGGTATTATCGGAACTTTCCAAATGTTCGACCAAGCCTACATCTTCTCAAATGGAACGGGTGGGCCTGAGAACTCTACATTGACCGTCAGCCTCTTGATTTATCAATATGCCTTTGGTCAAAATAATCAAATGGGATATGCAGCAGTGCTTGCAATTATCCTTGCTGTCATCATCTTTATTGTGACACGTCTTGCAGAAAAATTGAATGGAGGTAATGGTCTTGAAAACAACTAAACAAAAAGTAATAAAAGTCATTCTCTATGTTGTTTTGATTGGTTATGCCATCATTACATTTTATCCGTTCTTATGGGCGATTGCAGCATCATTTAAGCCACTTTCAGAGATAACAAGTGGGAACCTCTCGCTCTTCTCTAAGCATTTCACAGCAGAGCAATATGCCTTTCTTTTCAGTCCTGCATCAGGGTCTATGTTTGTACAGTGGCTCATTAACTCTGTCATTGTAGCGACTATTGGGACAGCTCTTAATCTATTCTTGAACACCATGGCAGGATATGCACTGGCTCGTCTTTCCTTCCCGGGTCGTCAAAAGATTTATTATGGAATATTAGCCATGATGATGGTTCCTGCTCAGGTTTTATTGATTCCTAATTACTTGATTATCAACAGTCTAGGGATGATGGATAGTTTTAGTGCTTTGATTCTACCTGCTGCTATCAATATTTCAAATATTTTTATGATGCGTCAATTCTTCTTGAATTTCCCATCAGATGTGGAAGAAGCAGCACGGATTGATGGACTTTCACGTGTAGGTACATTTTTCAGAATTGTCATGCCTTTGGCAAAACCTTCTATTGCAACGCAAGCAGTCTTTGTCTTTATGGGATTCTGGAATAACTTCCTCTCTCCAATGCTTTATTTAAAAACACAAAGCAATTTTACTTTGACTGTCGGTCTTCAACTCCTTCAATCATCTGACCAAGGAGGTCAGATGTGGAATCGTGTCATGGCCGCTTCGACAATAACCATTATTCCAATCGTCATTCTCTATATCATCTTTAATAATTATTTCTTGCATGGTATAAGAATGGACGGAGAAAAATAGGATTTGAAAGAAAAAAGAGGAAAAATAAATGACAACATTAAGTCTTAAAAATGTATATAAAAAATACCCCAAGGTTGATCACTACGCAGTAGAAAACTTTAACTTAGACATTAAAGAAAAGGAATTTATTGTATTTGTAGGTCCATCTGGATGTGGGAAATCAACAACTTTGCGTATGATTGCAGGTCTTGAAGATATTTCTGAAGGAGAGCTTTATATTGACGATACTATTGTCAATGATGTCTCACCTAAAGACCGTAACATCGCCATGATTTTCCAAAACTATGCCCTATATCCACACATGACCGTGTTTGATAATATGGCTTTTGGATTGAAGCTAAGAAAATACAAAAAAGATGAAATCAAAAAACGTGTAGAAGAAGCTGCAGAAGTGCTTGGACTGACTGATTTGTTAGATCGCAAACCTGCGGATATGTCTGGGGGACAACGTCAGCGTGTCGCCATGGGACGTGCCATTGTCCGTGACGCTAAGCTCTTCCTCATGGACGAACCTTTATCTAACTTAGATGCCAAACTCCGTGTCACCATGCGTGCAGAAATTGCTAAGCTTCACCGTCGTATTGAAGCTACAACTATCTACGTTACTCATGACCAGACAGAAGCGATGACTTTGGCAGACCGTATCGTCATCATGTCTGCAACCCAAAACCCTGAAGGTTCAGGAACCATTGGACGAGTAGAGCAAATCGGTAGCCCGCAAGAACTCTATAATGAACCTCGCACGAAATTTGTAGCAGGATTCATCGGAAGTCCGTCTATGAATTTCTTTGAAGTAACAGTAAACGGTTCTAAAATCTCAGATGGAGACAATTTTGAAATAGATCTTCCCGAAGGTAAAGCTAAATTCCTGAAGGAAAAAGGATACGAAGGTAAAAAAGTAACAATGGGTATCCGTCCAGAAGATGTATCTATCTCAGAATTGACTGCCTTGGCTTATCCGAATACACAGATTGAGGCAGAAATTGTGGTTTCAGAGCTTCTAGGAGCCGAAACAATGCTCTATGCAAAAGTAGGTCAAACGGAGCTTGTTTCACGTGTAGGAGCCAAAGACATTCATCAACCCGGAGAACACCTTACAATGACAATCAATCTCAATAAAGCACACTTCTTTGACATTGATACAGATATTAGAATTGTAGAGTAGGAGAAAGTATGACAGATTTTACTTTAACCTTAGACGATTTGGGAAGTAAAAAAACTGGCAACATTGAAACCCTATTTGCTCAGGCAAATGGGTTTCTTGGTATTCGTGCCAGTGATCCCATCTTAACGGAAGAAGCCACACCGGGTTCATTTGTTAATGGTTTCTATGAGAGTCATGAAATCATCTATGGAGAAATGGCTTATGGTTATGCCAAAAACCATGAAACCATGGTCAAACTCTTTGATTTACGGACAATGGAAATCAAGAACGATAAGGAAGTTTTTAATCAGTTGATGAGTAAAGATTTGCAAGTTCAGATGGACAAAGGAATTTTGGTGGAAAAATACATCTACCAGACTCCGTCAGGAAAGCAAATTCAGATTGATATAGAAAGTTTTACCAGCCATGCTCAGTCTACTGTTTATACCCAAAGAATCATACTGACTGCAATCAATTTTTCAGGGTCTGTACACTTTTTGAAAGAAGCCAAGCATATTGAACCTCTCGATACGGAAGAAGAGGATCCTCGTGTGCGTGAAGCCAGTATTAAGATGAATGTCAAAGGGAACAAATACACAACCCTAAACAGTCAGCTTTCTCTCTATACTAAGTTTGATGTTATTGATGAAAATATTCAACTGGAAGAAGGAAAAAGTCAAAATTTCACAGCTTTTTATCAAATTTCTCGTGACAATTCTTTTGAACAATGTGATTATGAAAGCTTGAAAAATCAACAAATTCAGATATTCCAAGATTTTTGGAAAATCTCTGACATTGTCATTGAAGGCGATGAAAAGCTTCAAAAAGGAATCCGTGTTAATCTTTATCATCTCTTTAACTCTGCAGGGCGTGATGGATATACAAACTTTGGTGCCAAAGGTCTGACGGGAGAAGGGTATGAAGGGCATTATTTCTGGGATACGGAGATGTACCTCTTGCCATTCTTTACCTATACACAGCCAGACATTGCCAAGGCTCTCTTGTCTTATCGTTTAGACAAGTTGGAGCTAGCCAAAGAACGTGCCAAAGAACTAAATTTCAAGGGAGCATTATTTCCTTGGCGTGGCATTAGTGGGCGTGAAACATCTGCATTCTTTCCTGCAGGGACTGCACAATTCCATATCAATGCAGACATTGTCTATGCCTTCAAGCTATATGAAGATGTAACTGGAGATGAAGCATTTATCCGTCAAGCAAAGGAATTGATTTTTGAAACGGCACGATTCTGGCTGTCCTTTGGGTTCTTTAGTTCACGAGGATTTGAAATTCATGAAGTAACAGGTCCTGATGAATACACTGCTCTAGTTAATAATAACTACTACACCAATAAAATGGTGCAAAACAATCTTAACTATGCAGTCAGACTAGCTGAACGCTACAATGAATGTACAGATGAGGCGAGTGAATGGAAGAAAGCAGCAGATGCCATTTATCTTGGCTATGATGCAGATAAGCAAATCACTCAGCAAGATGACACCTTTCTTGATAAAGAAGTATGGGATTTTGCCAACACACCAAAAGAAAATTATCCCTTATTGCTAGCTTATCATCCTATAAAAATCTACAAACATCAAGTGCTCAAACAAGCCGATACAATTTTGGCTCATATGCTCTTTGGTGGAGATGAAAAACAAATTGCCCGTGATTTTGATTTCTACGAGCCATTGACGACGCATGATTCAAGCCTATCTCGTGCGATCCATGGGGTTGTCGCCTCTCGCCTTGGCCGAGACAAGCAGGCTTATGACTTCTTTGCAGACAGTGCCACCATGGACTTGTCAGATATGCAAGGCAATGCAGGGCACGGAATCCATGCGGCAAATATGGGGGGATCATGGCTAGGACTAATCTATGGCTTTGCCAATGTGCATATTGAGAACAATGAATTAAAATATGAAAATTGCCTCCCAGAGCAGATAAAATCTATGACCTTCAAAGTCAAATTTCAGGGAGAAATAAAAGAAATAAAAATAGGAGAAAAATAATGTTCAAAGCAGTATTATTTGATTTAGACGGTGTCATCACAGACACAGCAGAGTATCACTTCCGTGCATGGAAAGCATTAGCTGAAGAGATAGGGATTGATGGAGTCAATCGTGAGTTTAACGAACAGCTCAAAGGTGTATCTCGAGAAGATTCACTCAAAAAGATATTAGAATTAGGTGGGAAGGCTGAAGCCTATACAGCAGAAGAATTTGCTAAACTTGCTAAACGCAAGAATGATAATTATGTGACCATGATTGAGGATGTAACACCCGCTGATGTCTATCCCGGGATTTTAGATTTACTTCAATCCTTGCGTGAAAATAATGTGAAAATCGCACTTGCATCAGCTTCTAAGAATGGTCCGTTTTTATTAGAACGCATGGAGCTGACAAGCTATTTTGATGCTATTGCAGATCCTGCTAAGGTCGCAGCGTCTAAACCAGCTCCTGATATTTTCATCGCAGCAGCTGATGGAGTCCATGTCCCTGTCACAGAAGCCATCGGGATTGAGGATGCACAGGCAGGAATCACCGCCATCAAATCTGCCCATGCCCTCCCTGTTGGTGTAGGACGTAAAGAAGACTTGGGAGAGGACATCGCTCTTGTCCCAGATACCAGCCACCTGACTTATGAATTTTTAGTGGATGTATGGAATAAAAAATAAAAGAACTATTGGTTCTTTTATTTTTTATCTCTAACAATCAATGTATCACAGGGTGCATTCTTAATGATATAATCGGCAACGGAACCGATGAAGATGCGTTCGATATAGCTAAGTCCTGTTGCTCCTAATACAATCAAGTCAACATTCTCTTCTTTAGGGAGGGTTTGTCCGAGCATGACTTTAGGAGAACCAAACTCAATGCGTGGTGTGATTTTCTTTACGCCTGCATCAGTCGCTTCTTTGACGAAGTCGTCGACCAAGTGTTGAGCCCCTTTTTGTGTATCTTCAGCAATGACGGTATCATAAGCTGAAATAGACTGAAAGGCACGGAGGTCAATGACATTAGCAATGACAAGCTCGGCATCATTACGGATAGCAGTTGCAACCGCTGTATCAAAAGCCTTTGTAGATTCAACTGAACCATCAAGACCCACTAAAATTTTTGAATAATTTTCTAACATGAATATTCCTTCTTTCATTATCTTACTATTCTTTAATTTTAATTTAATTATTAAAATTTGTAAAGTAATATCAATGAGAAAGTTTGATTTTTGTTGTTATACTTGTATAACAGGTTTGACATTACATGTCAAACTACTAACTAAAGGAGAATTTAATGGATAATTTAATTAATGAAATAGGAAAAACAAATTTAATGATTGGTGTTGGAGTAGTATTGTTTATATTACTCAGCATCTCACTTCTCATTACTATTATAGCTAAAGAAGCAGCAAGAAAAAAAGAATATGAAGAAGAGTTGTTTAGGTTACAGGCAAAAAAAGAAATAGGGCATCAGCTTAGTGAAAGTGAAGCATACAGACTTTATGAATTACAAAGAAAGGTAAAAGATATAGATGAAACTAGAGCAAACCGTGCAAGATATAATTCAATGAACAATAGAAATAATCGATTTTTTTAAGACTTCCACTTGGAAGTTTTTTATTATTTGTAAAGTAATATCATTGAGAATGAAAAATAGCTTAAGTAGGTGTGATATAATGGAACAAGGAAAAACAGTAGAAAATAGGTAATCTTATGACACGGTATGCGGTAGTGGACTTGGAAGCCACAGATGCCCACAGTATATCCAATAAAATCATCCAGATAGGAATCGTCATCATTGAAGACAATGAGATAGTAGATACCTATGCCACAGAGGTCAATCCTCATCAACGGTTATCAGGTCCTATCCGTTCATTGACAGGTCTAAAAGATAAGCAGTTGGCACAAGCACCTGATTTCAAAGATGTGGCAAAGGATGTCAAAGCCCTACTAGAAAACTCTGTCTTTGTGGCTCACAATGCTCAGTTTGATTACAGTTTGTTGATGAAATCATTGATATCCATTGGGTTTTCAGATATGCAACTGCCACGCATTGATACAGTAGATTTGGCTCGTGTCTTTTATCCGACCTTTGATCGCTATGGATTAGAAGCACTCAGCCAAGAGCTTAAGCTCTCTCATGAACGTCCTCACGAAGCACTCTCAGATGCCTATGCAACTGCAGAGTTATTGCTCAAAATAAAGAAAAAAATTCAACACCTTCCTCGTGTGGTGGTGGAAGAAATCATCCAACACGCAGATCATCTGCTTTTTGAGACCAAAGATTTTATCAAAGAACAGTTGAAAGACACTCAGTTGAAACCCAAAGGCTTGAGAATCGTTCATCAACTCGCAACAAAAATTCCTCAAAAAATAAAACCAGCACAAGCCCTCTCACTTGAATTTGAAGATAATATCAAGGCACTAGGCTATACACCACGTCAGACACAAACGGATTTAGCCAATACCATTGAGGAAGAACAATACTATGAGCAAGCATCATTCATAGAAGCTTCGACAGGGCTTGGGAAGACCTATGCTTATCTTTTGCCCTTGTTATCCTCAGGCAAAAACATTATTGCTTCTACGCCCACAAAAATCTTACAAGAACAGTTAATAAAGGAAGTAGGACAGCCCCTAGAAAAGAAATTTCATATTCATTTTACAAAGTTATTGGGGACAAAAAATTATATTCATTTAGAGAAATTTTCTCGTCTTTTATTGACCAATACAGACGGTAAGAATTTCGAAATTTTCAAGGTGAAGATTCTTGTTTGGTTGACAGAGACAGACACGGGAGAGTTGGATGAACTCTCTAAGGTCATGACCAATAAAATTTATTTTGCACAGGTGGCTCATGATGGTTATGTCAATACGAAGAATTTCTATTATGAGCAAGATTTTTGGTTAAAAGCACAAGCATTAGCTAATCAATCACAGGTTAAGGTAGTCAATCATGCTTACTTGGTTGAGCGACTCAAAGATTATGCAGAAGAATTTTTGAAAGATTCAGTCTTAGTCATTGATGAGGCACAAGAGCTTTTTTCAATCATGGAGAAGTCAGGTCAGCAGTCTGTCAACGTTAAGAAATATTTTACAGATTTGAAAGAAGAAGGCTTACCTATTCTTCAGGAACGCCTCATGGAAAGCCTGGCCTTTCAGCTTGAAAAGAAAAAATTTGACCTTGAAAAAATAAAGCTTGATGCCTCTGAACTTGGGTTTACTGAGCTTGAAAATATGCTTCAAGCAGA
>WREM01000024.1 GCA_009779335.1 Streptococcaceae bacterium
ATTAGATTGGAGTGAGGGCAATTTATGGTAGAATAGGTCTATGATTTGGATTATTCTTGTACTTTTACTCCTACTTATTTATGGAATTTTTATTGAGCCACATCTTATGTTGGTGAAAGAGATTGAGCTCTCTAAAAAGCAAAGGGTGAAAATCGCACATTTTACAGATATACATTTCACATGGCATACGACCATCAGGCGATTGGACAAATTTGCCAAAAATATCAAGAAAAATCAGCCTGATCTTATTCTTTTCACAGGAGATTTGTTTGATAAGGTGGACGATTGGAAGGATAAGAACATAGAAGCTTTTGTTCAGATGCTTTCTGACTTAGACGCTCCATTGGGCAAGTTTGCTATTTTAGGGAATCATGATTTTGACAGTGAGGGCAATCGCCAGTTTGTAGCTGAGCTACTTAGTCAATCAGGGTTTACAGTCCTGAAAAACAAGACCCTGAAAGTCGGAGATTTATCTTTGTCAGGCTTAGATGATTTACGTTTGGGACAGCCTGATAATAATATTCAACCCCAATCATCAGAATTTGCTCTACTCATGATTCATGAACCGGATACGCTTGTGGATTGTCAGTATGCTGAGCAATTTGATTTGATTGTTGCAGGGCATAGTCATGGGGGTCAGATACGACTAGGACCTTTGAGATTGAAAAACAAGGGTTCAAAAGTTTATGACAAGGGAATTTATAAGTTATCAGACAAGACTACCATTTATGTTAATTCAGGAATTGGCTTGACTTTCTTACCCATTCGATTGGGTGTGCCTCCTGAAATTGTCTATTATTACATATAAAAACTCTTTTTTGAAAAAGAGTTTTTTAGTCTTCAAAATCATAATCATCAATGGCTGAGCGAATGTCATCGAAGTCAAAGCCTTTACGAGCCAAGGCCATGGTGATTTTTTGATTGCGTTCATAGCCATCATATCTACGGGCATAGCGTGGAGCAACCTTATCTAATTCACGATAGAGCAGGTCATTTTCGTGTTGGTCATCAGGTTCAAGGTCTAAATCATCAATGACGATTTCTGCAATGGAATAAGTAAAACCTTTGGCAATCAAGTGTTCAGTGATTTTTTGTTTGAGCTGTTTGAGGATATATTTGTCTTCTTTTTGTCGGGCGTATTTTTCAGCCAGTTTACATGCAACCTCGATCTGCTTCTCTTCAGTGTAAATTTGATTGACAGCTCGATCAATGATGTCTGTGGAGATGCCTTTTATGCCAAGCTTTTGACGAATTTGATAAGGACCTGATGAGGCAGTTGCCACTTTTCCTTGGATAAAATTTTCAGCGTAAGAATAATCGTTAAGCACACCGATTTCCTCTAAGTGCTCAATGACTTGATTGATTTGATTGGCGTTAATGTTATTTTCTGACAAATAAGTTCGGACTTCTTTTGCTGTGCGAGCTTTGAAAGACAGGTGATAGAGTGCAAGAGATTTTCCCTGTGCGAATTGGTCATAGTTTACAAGTTGTTCTAATTCTTGTAAACTCATTTCCTTGTCCTTGGTCAGAAAATATTTGACAATAGTATCTTCACAAATGTAGAGTTTATCCTTTTCCTCATCAAAAATATCCAAAGTAATGGATTGGTCTAAGCTCATTTTATAAAGTCTTTTGAGTTTTTTGATTTCTGTAATTTTTACCATAACACTATTGTACTAAAAAAGAGAGAAAAGTTATTTTATTTTTTCCAAAGGGAAATAAGACCTATAAATATGGTATGGTACTCACTGCCCGCAATATGAAAATAACAAATATAACACGAAGGCACATGATTGTTGACTTATAACTGTTATTATCGAATTGATAATGACAGTTTTTTTGTTATTCAGTCTAATATAGTATGTCGAGGCAAGAAAATTTTAGGTAGTTCACTCTCAATTTTCCATAGAATAGTAAGAAACAAATACGAATCATATAGTTTTATGATCATCAAAATATTTTTGCTTGACATATAAAAGTTTTAAGAATATAATGAATTTGTAAATTAAGAGTTCAAACTTTAACTTACGTTTCATAAAGTAATAGTTATGGAAAGCAACAACTCTTTCCTATATACCATAGGAAAGAGTCAAGGGATTCCCCTTGACTCTTTCCTATATACAATAGGAAAGAGTCAAGGGATTCCCCTTGACTAACACTAATGGTAACACAAGAAAATTATATATGTAAGGAGATTCCTATTATGGCAGCGATTAGCGTAACCCCCGAAGAGTTAAAACAACAGTCCCAAGTTTATCTTCAATCAAAAGACGAAATTGAACAAGCGATTCAAAAAGTCAATGCTATGAATTCTACAATTGCAGAAGAGTGGAAAGGACAAGCTTTCCAAGCTTATCTTGAACAGTACAACCAACTCGAGCAAAACGTTAAGAAATTCGAAGAGTTACTTGAAAGTATCAACCAACAGTTAAACAAATATGCAGATACTGTTGCAGAACGTGATGCACAGGATGCTCAAAGTTTTGGATTCTAAAATGATGGGCATCAAATAATGATGTCCGTTTTTTATTGGAGGAAGAATGAAAAAAATTAAATTTATTTTGTTTTTAGCGGTAATTTCTTTCTTGCTTTTTCCAATAACAGTATTGGCGAATGGAGATGGAAGTTTAATCCTCAATTCGAATATGATTACCAATCAATCCGCAGGGACTGGGACGGTGTCTGATTTTCCTATTCGCTCTCAATTGTTTTCTCAAGAGCTGACAACAAGAGCCAATGAAAAAAATCAAGCTCAAGCCAATGTAGAAAAACAGATTGAATCCGTAGATTTCAAGAAAGATAGTATGAACACTCTCTATATCGCTGATTATCAAAATTTACAAACGAAATTATTTCATCATTACAATCAGATTAATGTAGATTCGAGTGATACCAATACTCAAGCTAAGAATAATGAGATAATCATTATATTGATTGTCGCTGTTCCTTTGATGATCCTAACAGGATTCGTTGCGAGAAGATGGGCACGTAGAGCCACTGCGACTAAACGCTTTCAGCGTTTTAGCGAGCATGGACAGTGGAGTGAGAATAACGAAAGTAAGAGACGGATAAAAGGATGAAAGACCATATTGCAATCAGTTTAGAATGGCAAGGTAAGCAAGTAGATTTAGGGGTACCCTCTCATGTGACGGCACATCGCTTGATTGAATTAATTAGCCAAGCCTTTAAGGCAAATAATCAGAATTTACCCAATCAATGGCATTTTATAGTGAAAGGCAAGTCGGTTGCTTTGGGGAGTGGTTTGACATTGAAAGAACTGGGCCTTGGGAACGGAGAAATTTTACAGCTTATCGTAGGAGAAGAGAATGAAAGTATTTGATGGAGAGAATACCCTCACGCTAGAAAAGAAAAATCAGGAGCTCAGAGTTCTTTTGACTGGAACGCAAGTAAAAGCCAGTGATTTGACTTATATTAAAAGTAAGGTGGATCTTGAACATACTCAAGATGAGGATTATACTTTTCAGATATGTTATCTCTTATCTGATTCTCAACAATGTTTCACGCAATTGCTTAATCAAGCTCAAACAGATCAAGAGCGTTTGTCACTTGCATTGCAATTAAAATCTTTGTTTACGGGAGAGTCAGACTATCGTCTGCCTTTTGTCCATCCCGAAAATATCTATTCTATGGAAGGGCAGTTTTCGTTTATTCATACAGGAATTAAAGGAAGTCTTGCTCCAATGCAATCAGACTCTGACCAAGAATTATCACACTATAAAGCTTTAGTTCTTTCTAGTTTGAACCCCTCTTTATCTTTTGAGAACATCATGAGTGGGGATAAAAGTCTGAAGGATAATTTGAGTCAAGCTGTTTCTCAAGGTGAATCGATGGATTCTATTCATCAGTTGATTGAAGTAGAGTTTCATAAAGAGAAGCAAAAAGAAAACTCCAGCTTAGTTAAAGTATCCAAAAGGAGCTATAATATTTACAAATATGTGGGTTCTTTAGCCTTGATTGGTTTTGTCATCATGGGGATTTTCACATTTGTCAGTCATAATAATACGGTGAAGCAGGCTGCGATTAATACGGCTCAAGCAGATTTTATTACCAATCACTACGATGTGGTGCAAAATGATTTGAAAGCTTATCAACCTAATCAACTCTCTAAGAATGCACGTTTTGTTTTAGCCGCTTCTTCGGTCAATTTAGCCAATCTTTCTCAAACACAAAAGGCTGCAATATTGAACAATATTTCTCCAACTACAGATGATAACACATTGAATTATTGGATTTATCAAGGACGTGGACAATTTGAGCAAGCCCTGAATCTTGCTAAGAATATTGGAGATGATCAGTTGACACTTTTGGCTTATACAGACCTCTATCAAGCTACAAAGCTTAATAGCTCGATGAATGGGGATGAGAAACAACAAAAACTGACAGATTATAGCAAACAAATTCAAGAGTTAAGTAAGAATTTAGGGAAATAAAAAATGAATGAATTATTTGGATTAGAAAAAAATCACCAAGAGAATCACAACTTTATGGATGAAGTTTTGCATCCAGAAGAGATTCTTTTTGTGGTTTTTATATTGACTGAAAAGCTGAATCGAATAACTTTGACTCATTTTCAAACGAGTGCTTCGTTTGAGCATTTAACTTTTGGTACATTTAATGATGAGTTGTTTGTTAATGGGGAACGAGTAGAGGCAGGGCAAACAGAAATAGAAGGGATACCTTTGTTTGTCCTTCCTGCTGGGCAACTCCACACCCATTTTCTTCTCTTAGACCATTTGGACTTGATCATCAATGACCGAGATGAAAACCGTGCCATAGAGACTAAGGATAATTCTTATATTGTCATTAATAATCATGATTCATATGCACCGAAATGTGCGGTTAAACCCGACGGTCCTTTTGTTTATTTTAATGAAGAAAAATTGATTGTCCCTTCAGGTTTTGATTTTAATGTTGGGGATCAACTCCTTACCTCAGATTTAATGATTGAACGTAGAAAGCATCAATGGAAAGTCACAACTTTCTCCAATGATGTGATCTTCAACCCTGAATCATTCTTAGAACAAGCTAGAATTTCAGAAAAGCCCCAAGACTTTCCAGAGTATCGTCGTTCGCCAAGATTAAACTTAGAACTTCCTGAAAAAGCAATCAAATATGAGAAAATTCCAGATCGGGAACAAGCTCCAAAAGGTGGCATCGTTAAGATGATTGCACCGCCTCTTGGAATGCTTGTGGCAGGTGGTTTAACTACCATGCTCTCCGGGCGTAATCCTCTCATGATGTTGGCTACCGCTCTTGCAAGTCTGATGGCAGTTATATTTACTGTGACGCAATACGTGACCGAGAAAAAAGACCGCTTTGAACGTGAAAGTCATAGAGAATCGGATTATCAGAATTATCTCGCTAAAACCACTTCAAGATTGGGACAAGCTCATCGCAAAGAAAAGCAAGTGCTTCATTATCAACATCCTTCGCCTGAGGATTTATTAGAGAAAATCGAAAGCTATGATTCTCGTCTTTACGAACGCTTGGCTAATAACAAAGATTTTATGCAAGTGTCCTTGGGAACAGGTACTCAACCTTCAAGTTTGAAAGTTTCAAGTGATTATATGATGCGTGATGAGGACGAGTGGGCGAATCATGTCAAAAATCTAGTGACTCATTACAGCCAACAGGAAAATGTACCTCTCCCTCTTGATTTGCGTAAGCAAACCCTTGGATTAGTTGGGACTTATGATGTGCTTAGGGAGTCGGTGTGCAACCTTTATCTTCAACTGGCATTTTTCCATTCTTACCGTGATGTTAATCTTATCTCCTTAGTCCCTGAAAAAGCTTACCAAGAAGATTGGGATAAGTGGCGTTTCTTGCCTCACTTTGTAGTACAAGGGATTAACACACGAGGCATTGTCCACAATGCCAAATCCCGTGACGTTGTCCTCAGTTCTTTTTATCAACTCATTAACTCCCGCAAGCAGGAGCTTAATCGTGCGGGGCGTGAGAAGCCTACCTTCTTGCCTCACTTTGTTTTGACCATCTTTGATGATTCCTATTTGGCAGGGCATGGATTGAATGAATTTCTTGCGGAGGATATGTCAGACTTGGGTGTCACTGTGATCTGGTGTAAGGAAGATAAGAAACTCTTACCTGAAACAGTTTCTGCTTTAGTAGAAATGAAAAACGGGCAAGCGGGGGTTCTTGTTCAAGATAACGGGCACCACATGGATAAGGTTTTTAAGCCATATCCACCACTTGAAACCAAAGAGAATTTTGAAATTATCCTTCGTCAATTGACCAGTTTAGAACATATGGAAGTGGAGAAAAATGCGATTCCAGAGCATCTCAGTCTTTTAGATCAATACTTGGTTGAGACGGTTGAAGATTTAGAGATTGAAGGGCGTTGGGCACAAGCGGAGCCTAATAAATCTATTGCTTCACTGATTGGTTGGAAAGGAAAAGAAGAATTTGCCTTTTGGGATTTGCATGAACAAATCCATGGGCCTCATGCCATTGTAGGGGGAACCTCAGGATCAGGGAAATCTGAATTTCTTACCACTTACTTGATGGGATTAGCCATTAACTTCTCGCCAGAAGATATTGGTATGCTTATCATTGATTGGAAAGGGGGAGGGATTGCCAATACTTTAGCAAAACTTCCTCATTTCATGGGTTCAATCACTAACTTGGACGGTGCAGGAACCGCAAGAGCCCTTGCTTCTATCAATGCGGAATTGAAGAAACGCCAACGTGAGTTTGCGGAGTATGGCGTCAATAATATTGCAGGATATATGAAACTCTATCGTGAGCGATATGAAGCTGTGGAAGG
Source organism: Streptococcaceae bacterium (assembly GCA_009779335.1). Classification (GTDB taxonomy): domain Bacteria; phylum Bacillota; class Bacilli; order Lactobacillales; family Streptococcaceae; genus Lactococcus. The sequence continues at coordinate 6,803 of WREM01000024.1, forward strand.
ACGTCAATATCCGACTAAATCGCTCCCACATTTGATGTTGGTTTCGGATGAGTTTGCGGAGTTGAAGGAAAATGTCCCTGAATTCTTGGATGAATTGACTTCTGTTGCACGTATTGGACGCTCGCTCGGGGTGCATTTGATTTTGGCGACTCAAAAACCTGATGGTGTAGTGAATGATCAGATTGATGCCAATTCCAAATCCAAAGTGGCCCTTAAAATGTCTGATGAAGCCAATTCAAAAGCCCTCATAAAAACGGGTGATGCGGCTCATATTATCAATGCAGGTCGAGGGTATTTGCGTGTAGGTGAAAGTGAAGTTTATGAACTTTTCCAATCTGGATATGGAGGAGTAGATTACAACCCACATGGGAATAAAGAAGAAGTCAAAGACGAGAGGGTGTATAAGATCAATGCCTCCGGTCAATGGGAACTCCTCTATGACCCACGAGAAGATGTGGTGGATCAACGTGCTTCAAAAGAAGAACTTCCGACTCAACTGGACGCAACAATTGAGGAAATTGCAAGAGTATTCAAGGCTTCACACTACACTCAACCGGATAAACCATGGCTTCCTGCTTTAGAATCTCAAATCGTTACAAAAATACCCAAAGCGAAGAAGAAACGTAATCTCTCCATCCCGTTAGGATTATTGGATATTCCAAGCTTACAAGAACAGAAAGTTTATGACTATAACTTAGAAGAAGCAAGTCATACTGTTATTTTCTCAAGTCCGGGATTTGGGAAGTCGGTCACTCTACAGACGATTGTCATGAATTTGGCTAGACAGAATACCCCTGAACAAGTTCAGTTTAATCTCTTTGATTTTGGGACAAACGGATTACTTCCACTTAAAGACTTGCCTCATGTGGCAGATTTGGTGACCTTAGACGAAGATGAAAAACTAGAGAAAATCCTTATATCCATTCAATCAATAATTGAAAAACGAAAAAAAGATTTTCAAAAAGCAAATGTTACAGATTTTCATCAGTATGAGAAAAAAGAGAAAATTATTTTTCCTGTTCTTATAAACATCATTGATGGATATGATGCACTTTCTGATGATAAACGAAAAGAGAGAATTGATGTTCTTGTTACTCAAATTTTACGTGAGGGAGCTTCATTAGGAGTTTATATTTTATTATCTGCAAATCGTGCAGGGGCAATTAATAATCGAATGAGCACTAACATTCAAACAAATATTGTTTTGAACTTAGTAGATGATATGGAAATTCGCTCAATTCTTGGGGAAAAAGGTCTTGCGATGTCAAATATTGCAGGGCGAGGACAATTAATTGTCGATGGGGAAATAACAGCAATTCAGATTTATCTCGCTATTTCTAGTGAAAATAATTTAGAATATGTTGATAAACTTATACACGAATCACGAGATATGAACAAGAATTGGACAGGTGTTCAATTAACAGGAGTGCCTATCCTTCCTGAACCATTTACTTATGGGGATGTGAAGATTTCAATTTCTAATTCAGAATTGATTTTAGGATATTCTCAAAATACGACCCTACCTTATGTATGGGACTTAGATAAACTCCCATTACTTCTTATTTCTTTGGATACAGAAGAACAGGGTTATAATCTCCTCTCATTTATGATTAAGCAACTTCAAAGTGTGGATAAAAAAACTGTATTTATTGATATTATGGGGGATTATCTTGGATATAAAGATTATTTTGACCAGTATATCTCAGAAGATGAGGGGTACTTACTCCGTGAAATCCTATTAGGAGAATCAAGAGTTTCAGATTTACCGGAAGATGATGAACCATTGGTTATTGGTTTCAACTTATTTGATGATGATGACGAAATAGATGAATCGGTTTCTGAACTTGAAGAAGTGATAGAGGAAAGTCCTGTTCTTGAAGAAAAGGTGGAAGCTGAGATAGTCCAAGAGATAGTTGAAGAAGAAAATGTAATTTACTACATTCCCGATTTTGAAAGTGTATCTTCAATTCTTAATTTAGGTATTGAAGATGCCAAAGCACTTATGAAACAGCATAAGAAAAATATTATTTTTGTAGCTTTTAATTCCTATATTGCTCCGTCATATGAGGAAGGAATCAAATATATTCGTTCTAAAAATAAGATTGGGATGTTTGGTGTAACTCTTAATGAGCAGAAGCAAGTACCAGTTACAGGATATTTTGGCAATGAGAATTATCTTGATGCCAATGAGTTTTATGCTTATCAAGGTAGAAAATATGATAAAGTAAGAATACCAATAGGAGAAGACAATGGGAATTAAGCATGACCCTGAGAAAGCTGCAGGATATACGAAAGATATTAATGGTAAACTGGGTGCGATAAAAAATACACCGACCGCTCAAAATGTGAGCTACTCTAATTTATGGGGAGTAACCAAGGGTGTAGAGGCAAACAATAAATATTTAACCCTAGCAGGTCAATATAAGACAGCCTTTACTCAATTTTCTGATAAAATCAATGCAGTGTCAAAAGCATTTGCGTCCCTTGATGTTGCAGAAGCTAAAAAAATTGAAGCTAAAAAATAGGGGAAATAATTAATGGATAGACAAGAAGCGAGAAAAAAAGAAGCGGCTATAAACGCAAATTTTCAGCAATTAGAACGGCAGAGTAGGCAATTAGATAATCAAATTACTCGAAATAAGCAACAACTGAGAAAAATAGAACAAGTTGAAATGGTAATTACAGATTTAAGCCGAAAGCAAAACCAAGAATTAGAAGCTCTTCATGCTGGATGGAAAGGCAAAGAAGCTCAATCACTCTTAACTGAGGCTTCTATGAATCAGCAAAGATTCTATCGTCAATACATGAGAAAAATACATGATCGTAAACGAATTATGACTGAAGCAAATCGAGAGTTTTATAAAAAGCAAGATGAGCTAATGAAAGCTAAACGTATAGTGGTAAGAGGAGGACGATAGTATGCCCATAGGTCAACGTAAAATATCGACATCAGATATAACCCTATCAACAGCCCCACAAACAGTGGTTGAAAGTAACAATGCCGAGTTTAATGGATTGTCAGATGAACTGACAAAATTCATGCAAGAGGGTCAATTATCAGGTAAAGGATGGGAGAGTGCCAAGAAATTAGCAGGGGTCTATGAAACCATCACCCATACCTTTCAGATGGTTTCGGATCAGTTGATGCAAGCAAATGCAGAAGTGAAGAATACCAGTGGTTTGATTGGGACACAGATAGATGAAGCGGCGATTGAAGACCAAATATCAAGTAATAAAGCAGCGATGACTACTCTATCTTATAGTAACACCATATGGAACAGTACCAATCCAGGAGTAGCCAATCAAGATACAAGCATGGCAACTGCTAATAATAATTATTATATTACCTCCTTGACCAATCAAAACAATGAACTTCAGAAAGTGATTGATGGTTTGAATGGTTATGATTCAAGAACCAAATCAGTCTATGATGAGGTATTGGATAGTTTAAATAAGCTAGAGAGTCTGATGAAACAGGTTTCTGATTCATCCAAGACTTATAATGCCAAGACAGGACTATTTACTACTGATGGTATTGATATGAAAATTGTATCAAGTCTTGATGATACTTATAATAATTTTGAAGGTTATAAGACACTTGCAAAGGACTTAGGTATTTCAGAA
>WREM01000025.1 GCA_009779335.1 Streptococcaceae bacterium
ACTGATGATGGCATTCATCTTGTCATAGTCTGTTGAAATTTTATTGAATATGTCATGCACATGTTCCTGATTTACTTTTGTCATAAATACAGTATAACAAAAAAAGTGAGTTTCTCACTTTTTAATTTTGCTTAATGACTGGCATGATTTGATAGATTTAGTTCTTTGTCCAATACATCCAAGACCCCATGTAGCCAGTTATGTATTTCATCGACATGGTCAAGGTATTTGAAAACTCTCGATTTAAGGGCTCGGACAAATGCTATTGTCTGATCTTTTCCAATATTTTTACTGAAGGTCATAGCTGTTACGCTTTGTCGAGTGATAGAAAATCCTTTTTTCAGGTCTTCTTTTTCAAAATTTGTATAGAAGAAATCAAGATTATCATGAAGTTTAATCATTTTTTCATGAACGAACATGAACATGGGAAGCAATTCCCCTTCATCTGTCTCATCGGATGCAATCTTACTTGCAACTGAACCGACAGATGCACGGACAAATTCACACATCATTTCAACTTGAAATTGTATGACATTATAGACTTTTTCCATGTTGTCAATATTTGCAGTTGCGTCTGATTTTTCTTCACTTTCTGCTTGATTAAGCAGAAGCATGGCAATTTCTGAATCATCATTATCATTATATTGATTTGAAAATACAGTTGTATAGACTTTTTCAAATCCTTCAAGCTGAGCAATAAATTTATCTTTGGTATCCATATTTATTCCCCTTCTTTTTTATAACGGCGATAGACCACATAACGACGTCCAAGATATTGGATAGGTACGTAGAGTGCGTGCACCAAACGTGTATAAGGGAAGAAGCCAAACATGGCAAATCCGCAAATAATATGAATCTTGTACATGAGAGGAACCCCTGCCATTAATTGCCATTTAGGTTGCAGGATGAAAAGACCACGAGCCCATACAGAAATGGATTCACGATAGTTGAAATCGGGGTGCATAGGTCCAGAGACAAATGAACTGAGCATTCCTAGAATGATTGTAATCGTAAGCGCAACGATTACAACGGTATCAGAGAGTGAACTTGTAACGAAAACCTTAGGTGTAGTAAAGCGACGATAAACAAGTACCAAAGCCCCGACTACAAACATTGCTCCAAAAACTCCACCCATGGCCATAGCCATATACACATGATAGAAATGTTCAGAAATTCCCAAAGCTGATGTCCATGATTCAGGAATAAATATCCCGATGAAATGTCCTCCGAAAACTCCTAAAAGTCCCACATGAAAGAGGATAGAACCCCAAATGAGACGTTTTTTCTCTAAAAATTCACTGGATTTAGCTGTTACAGTACCCGAGCGACGCATTCTCCAAATCGTTCCGATGAAGAATGACCCTAACATTAAGTAGGGATATACTACCCATAATAAAATACTTCCAAAAGTAGCCATATTTTTGGTAACCTTTCTTATCTTGATAGGCATGACCTATCATTAAATTATTTATTGATCAATACAGATTTAAGTGAATCACGGGTGATCACAATCAGTTTGATATAGTAATCATCCGCATATTCATCTGCTTGTTTGAGGATTTCATAAGTGCCATCTTCAATGACATCAATTAGAAATTGCAAGTCATTAATCCGTTCTTGGTCCCACTCTCCAATAGAAAGAAATTCAAGCATGGCAGGTAAATAGTCTGCCATTTCAGAGCTCTCTAGCTCTACTCCAAACATTTCATAAAGCATTTTTAACTTAGCGAGAGCTGTCCCACGTTCTCGTGAATCTTGAAAACGATAATAGGTAGAGTAAAGCGTTATTCTCTTGTTGAGTTCAAAGATTGTTGAATAATGTTCTTGCAATGTCTGCAAAGGAATATTTTGCATCTCCTCAGCAGTTGCAATTAAATCCTCTACATGTGAAAAACCAGATAATTCTTTTTTCACATTGACTGTCATCAATTCCTCATTAGGAAACTCGATGAATTGTGAGAGAAGAGAGAAGACTGGTCTGCACTCATTCAATTTATTTACATCGATTGTCTTGGCATTAGTCACGCCAGATTCCTCCGTAAAACTCTTCTGCGTAGATTTGTGTACTTGCTGTACCGTTTTGAGCTTTTTGAACCATTGAACTGTGCATATCAGCGAGTGAACATCCGTTACATTCATCATAACTCATCGCACCCTGTGCTTTATTGGCATCTTCAACGTATTGGTCACGTTGAGCTTTAGGAATGACGAAACGATCTTCATATTTAGCGATAGCAAGTAGGCGATAAAGTGATTTCGCTGTTTCTTCTGTCAATCCTACTTCTTCTAACTTAGAAGTGTCGAATTCACGACCGGTAGAGATTGTCCGCATATAAAGACGCATAGTTGCAAGCTTACGCAATGTTGCTTTGACAGGTTCAACATTTCCAGCAGTTAAGATAGAAGCTAGATATTCAACAGGAATACGCATTTCTTCAATCCCTGGGAAAATCATCTCAGGGTTTTGCATGGTATTTTTACCTTCAAAATAGCTCATGATTGGGCTCATTGGTGGCACATACCACACCATTGGCATTGTGCGGTATTCAGGATGAAGGGGGAAAGCAATCTTATCTTCTACTGCCATGCGGTAGATAGGAGAATTTTGTGCCTTCTCGATATATTCTTCTGAAATCCCTTCAGCACGAGCGGCTTTAATGATTTCTGGATCATTAGGGTCTAGGAAAATTTCAAGTTGACGTTCATAGAGAAGTTTTTCATCTGGTTCAGATGCTGCTTCTGCCACACGATCTGCATCATAAAGAAGCACACCAATATAACGAATACGTCCTACACAAGTTTCAGAACATACGGTTGGCAATCCTTCTTCTACACGAGGATAACAGAAGGTACATTTTTCAGCCTTGTTGGTTGTCCAGTTGAAGTAGACTTTCTTATAAGGACAAGCAGACATACACATACGCCATCCCTTACATTGTTCTTGATCCACAAGAACAATCCCATCTTCATCACGTTTGTACATGGCTCCTGATGGACATGAAGACACACAAGCAGGATTAAGGCAATGTTCACAAAGGCGTGGAAGATACATCATGAAGGCTGTTTCAAAATTAGCTTTAATATCTGTTTCAATTTTGTTGATGTTTGGGTCATTTTGAATTGCAATTTCCCCACCAGCTAAATCATCATCCCAGTTAGGTCCCCATTGGAGATCCATAGTTTTACCTGTAATTTGTGATTTAGGACGTGCAACAGGTTGGTGTTCAGTGGGAGCACCAAAAAGATTACGGTAGTCATAAGTCCATGGCTCATAATAATCTTCCATTTGTGGCATATCGTCATTATAGAAGATTTTGAGTTTTCCAACTTTTTCAGCTTTGGAACCTGCTTTAAGTACAAGCTTTCCTTGTTTGTTGAGTACCCACCCCCCATTGGTCTTGTCTTGGTCTTCCCATCCATTAGGGTAACCTGCACCAGGACGAGTTTCAACATTGTTAAACCACATATATTCTGCACCGGGACGATTGGTCCAAGTGTTCTTACAAGTGACGGAACAGGTATGACAACCAATACATTTATCAAGGTTGAGCACCATACCAATTTGTGCTTTAATCTTCATTCCAGTTTACCTCGTTCATTTTTCTAACGTTACAATATAGGTCACGCTGAGCTCCTATTGGCCCATAATAGTTGAACCCGTAGCTGAGTTGAGCATAACCCCCAACCATTTGAGTCGGTTTGACTTGGATACGTGTCGGTGCATTATGCGAACCTCCACGATTTCCTGTGATATTTGAGTGTGGTTCATTGACGTGCATATCTTGCCCGTGATAGCTATAAAGCGTACCTTCAGGCATTCTATGTGATACGACGGCACGAGCAGTTTGTACACCATGACGGTTATAAACTTCTACCCAATCATTATCTTTGATTCCTGCTTTATCCGCATCTACATCTGACATCCAGACCGTTGGCCCTCCACGGAAAAGCGTGAGCATGTGCAAGTTATCTCCATACATGGTATGAATATTCCATTTTCCATGAGGGGTCATATAACGAAGTGTGATTTCACTGCCATCAGCTTCTACATTGGTATCCTTAGGTCCAAAAACTTTAGGAGGTAATGTCGGTTTGAAAGCAGTTAAGTTTTCACCATATTCACTAAATATTTCATGGTCAATATAGAACTGTTGACGCCCTGTCAAAGTACGGAACGGAACCAAACGACGAATTTGAAGAGTAAAGCTTGAATAACGTTCACCATCGACATTTGCTGATGTTCCAATCGGTGTTGGCATAGATTCCATTGGCTGTGCTGTAATATTCTTGAAGGTCATCTTCTGTTGAGCATAGCCTTGACCTAAATCTACAAGAGGCACCCCATGTTCTTCTTCGGCTGCTTTCCATGCTTTCATGTTAAGCTTTCCATTAGTTGTAGAAGAGAGTGTCAAGATAGCATCGGCTACTTTTTTAGCTTCTGATAAATCTGGATGTCCATATTTATTCAACCCAATAGAAGAACGAAGTTCATCATATTCTTCGGCAACAGGATAGGCGAGTCCGATAGCTCCTACTTTGGCTTGCTCAAGAGCAGGTCCAAGTGAAACATATTGGTCATAAATCTGAGTATAATCTCGTTTTACAAGTTTAAGATTAGGCAATGTTTTTCCGGGGATCGCTTCAATTTCACCTTTTTTCCAATCCTTGATTTGACCAAACGGCTGTGCCAATTCACCATTCATGGTATCATGAGCGATTGGGCTAGCGTGCAAATCATAGATGGGTTCAGGGAATTCTGTTTGAGCCATTTCTTGGAATTTTTTCGCTAATTCTTTGAAGATATTCCAGTCCGTTTTTGATTCCCACATTGGACTGACTGCCGCATTAAATGGGTTGATGAATGGGTGCATATCTGTTGAGTTGAGGTCTTCTTTTTCATACCATGTTGCAGCAGGAAGAACCACATCAGAATACATAGGAGTAGCAACCATACGGAAATCAAGAGTAGTTACCAAATCAAGTTTCCCGATGATTTCTTCTTTTTCCCATTCCATTTCTTCAGGTTTGAAGTCTTCATTTGCTCCTGCAAGGAGTCCATTTTCAGCCCCAAGCAAGTGTTTCATGAAATATTCTTGACCTTTGGCAGATGAACTAAAGATGTTTGAACGCCAGACAAATAGTCCTTTAGGTTGATTTTCATTGCGATCAGGTGCTTCAAAAGCAAATTTCAAACTTCCTGATTTTAATTCTTCAACGACCTTGTTGACCACTTCTTTTTCATCAGTTGTTCCATATTGCTTAGTAAAGTCAATATTATTACGATCAAACTGGGGATAAGCAGGCAACCAACCTAGACGTACAGCCATTTGATTGTAATCAGCAGGGTGACTGTATGAATGTTCTCCATCAAACAATGGAGATTTTTGAGCATCGTTGTCTAACTCATCATATTTCCATTGATCAGCGTGGAAATACCAATACGAAGTTCCGTTTTGTTGACGAGCAGCTCCTTTTTGCCAGTCATTCGCAAAGGCAATGGTTGACCATCCTTCTGCTGGGCGAAGTTTTTCCTGTCCAACATAGTGAGCCCAACCTCCACCAGAAACTCCCTCACATCCACAAAGGAGAAGGTTATTGATAATGGCACGATAGGTCATATCAGAGTTATACCATTGATTGATACCAGCTCCCATGATAACCATCGTTTTACCCTGAGTTTCTGCTGCATTTTGTGCAAATTCTTGGGCAATTTGGATGATGAGAGATTGTTTCACACCTGTGATAGATTCTTGCCATGCAGGTGTATAGGCTGAATGAGCATCATCATAGCCCTTTGCTGCCAATTCATCTGACCCTGTACGATTGATTCCGTATTGAGCCATCATCAAATCAAACACAGTTGCAACTTTTGCTTGACTGCCATCATGCAAGGTTACTGATTGAGTAGGGACATGGCGAGTAAGAATGGATGCTCCATCATTATCAAAGTAAGGAAAATCAATTTTTACCATTTCTTCAGAATCAGTAGAGAGTTTGGGCTTAATGTCTCCTAAATCAAGATTCCATTTTTCAGAATGATCCCAACGTTGACCAACTGTACCATTTGGCACTTTGATTTGTCCATCTGTCTCATCAATGAGAACGGGTTTCCATTCTGCATTGGCTTCTGATTCCATTCCTTTAAGGTCTGAAATGTGCAAGAAACGTCCTGACTTGTAATTGTCTCCTGATTGATCAAGCATAATCAAGAAAGGTAAATCAGTATAGCGTTTAGCGTAGTCTGTGAAGTATTCCGTTTCTTTATCTTGATAGAATTCTTTCAAGATGACGTGAGTCATCGCTTGTGCCAAGGCAGCATCAGATCCCGGTTTTGGTGCAAGCCAATTATCTGCGAATTTTACATTTTCAGCATAGTCAGGACTGACTGCAATGACTTTTGTCCCTTTATAACGTGCTTCTGCCATAAAGTGAGCATCAGGTGTACGAGTCATAGGGACATTAGAACCCCACATCATAATATATGTTGAGTTGTACCAGTCTGATGATTCAGGAACATCTGTCTGTTCTCCCCATATTTGAGGGGAAGCGGGTGGCAAATCTGCATACCAGTCATAGAATGATAATAATGGAGAACCAAGCAATGAAAGGAAACGAGCTCCAGAAGCATAAGAAATCATAGACATGGCAGGAATCGGAGAGAATCCTGCAATACGGTCTGGACCGTATTTTTTGATTGTATAAGTCAGCATAGCAGAGATGAGTTCAAGAGCTTCATCCCAGTGCACACGAACAAGACCACCACGTCCACGTGCTGATTTGTATGATTTTGCTTTTTCTGGGTCTTCTATGATAGACTTCCAAGCTTCAGCTGCACTTTCTGGATGGGCTTGCTTGGCTTCTTTCCATAATCCCCAAAGCACTCCACGAATGTAAGGATATTTGATACGCAATGGGCTATATTCATACCAGCTAAATGCAGCTCCACGAGGGCAGCCACGTGGTTCATAGTCTGGCATATCAGGTGCACAGGCGATGTAATCCGTCGCTTGATGTTCCCATGCAATGATTCCATTTTTTACATAAACATTCCACGAGCATGAACCTGTACAATTTACTCCGTGAGTAGTACGCACAACTTTGTCATGACTCCAACGTTTACGATAGGTTTCTTCCCAACGGCGGTTATTCTCTTCAAGTTGAGAAAATGATCCGTTAAATTTTTCTACTTTGGAAAAAAAGCGAAGTTTATTCATAAATTTTAGTCCCTTGCTTGATAGATTTTTACAATTTATATCACACTAAATTATACACTAAAATTCTTGAAAAGGCTATCATTCATGATGTGTCAAAGACTTTTTACATTTTCGAAAATCTTGCTTTTAACCATTTGATTCTAAAAATGATAAAATTGAGAACAAATGAATATTTCTGAAAGATATAAAAGACAAATTCAAATTTCTGAGGTGGGTTCAGAAGGGCAAGAAAAGCTTCTTCACTCTTCTGTTCTTATTGTTGGGATGGGAGCCACGGGTACTCATGCTGCCGAGCAACTGACTCGTGCTGGTGTGGGGCATTTGATTTTAGTGGATGACGATGTCATAGAAGAAAGTAATCTGCAACGCCAAACTCTATTCACAGAATCCGATCTTGGGCAATCTAAAGCTGAGATAGCTCACAGACACTTGACTGATATTTCCAATCAAACTCAAATCGAAAATTTTAATGTAAAATTTGAACATTTGATTTTTGAAAAGCTGGAAAAACCTGATTTAATTCTTGACTGTACAGACAACTTCTTGGCTCGTGAATTGATCAATGACTACTGCTTGCAGGAAGAAATTCCATTTGTTTATTCGGCTGTTGCAGGGGTATCGGGGCAGGTCATGGCTTTTGAACCTCATATTTCTCCTTGTCTAGCTTGTGCCTTCCCTGAACTGACAGAATTAGAGCAAAATTGCGAATCTATTGGTGTGATTACACCTACCATCTCTTTCATTTCAAGCCTGCAAATCTCACTTGCCTTGCAAATTCTAGTTGATAAATCCCAAATTAATTTCAACCAAATGAAGGTTGCTGATGTTTGGAGAGGAACGATTGATAAATTCACTATCACCAAGCGTCCTGCCTGTCCTGTCTGCAGTGCTTCAAAAGTCACTCCACAACTTTCAAAGTCTTGTGGAGATGTCTATAAAGCACTAATCAATGATTTCGACCTTCAGCAGTTCAACAACTTCTGCCAAAATAAAAACTGGCAGATAAAAACAAATCAACTCGCCACCCAAATCAACCTGCCTGATGGGAACATTACCATATTCAATACGGGACGCATCCTTTTCTATAACTTTACCCAAGAAAATGCTGAGCGTGCATTTAAGGAGATACTTTCTTATGACTGATAAAGCAACATTTACTTTTGGTGTACTGACCATAAGCGATACACGAGCACAAGAAAACGATACTTCTGGTCAAGTCATTATTGAAAAAATGACTCAGCAAAATCATCAGCTCAAACACTACATCATTGTTCCTGATGATGTTAGTGAGATTCAGACTGCTCTTGCAGAAATGACAGATCTGGATTTCATCATTACTAATGGGGGAACTGGATTCTCAAAACGAGATGTTACCTTTGAGGCATTAAAATCTTATGTCGGTAAGGAAATCTTTGGTTTCGGAGAAATCTTCCGTATGCTCAGCTACCAAGAAATTGGTAGTCATGCTGTGGCTTCCAGAGCTCAAGCCTTTTTCACCAAAAATAACCAATTAATCTTTGCACTCCCCGGCTCCACCAAAGCCTGCCAGCTGGCGTTAGACAAATTACTCATCAAAGAAATCCCACACCTTATAAAAGAAAGACAAAAATGAAAACACAAAACAATATGCCTAATGGAGAATTTCAAAAAATTCTCGCCCTAGGATTGCAAAACCTCTCCATTCAAGCCACCTTGCTTGAAAATCAAATCGCTGTACTCAATCAAGAAATGCGTACATTGGAGCGTGACGACGAAATCGAGAAACTGGATACTGAACTCTATAATGTTCGTGCTTTATATACTCGCTATAATGAATATGTTGACCCTGATATGTCTATTGAATTGGAGGACTTTTTCAATGACGAAAACAACTAATGGTTGTCTAGGCTTATTCATTGCCTTTATTACTTTGACTGTCGCTCTATTCTCACTGTCCGCTTGCTCAAACCATAAGACAAATGTGACAACTTTGCATTATTCTGCTGCTGCCAGCTTGCAAGGCTCATTAACAAAAATCGGGACTGACTATGAAAAAGCACACCCCGATGTCAAAATTGAATTTGATTTTTCAGGATCTGGAAGCATTAGACAACAAGTCCTTTCAGGAGCCCCTATCGATGGTGTATTTCTCGCAAGTAAAAGTGATACTGATAAGCTGACTTCTGCTCATAAGGCAAACAGCCCTGTGCTTACACTATCTAATCAACTGGTTCTTATCGCACCAAAAGACAGCTCTCTACAAGGAAATGACATCGCTCATCTGATTAATTCTGCCCATAAAATCGCTATTGGAGAGCCCTCCTCTGTTCCTGCAGGGATGTACGCCAAGGAATCTCTCAGCAAGCTCAATCTCTATACTACCAATCAATCTAAACTTGTCATGGGGTCTAGTGTTACTCAAACTTTATCTTATGTCGCCAGTAGAAATGCTAATCTTGGATTCGTCTATCACACAGACGCTCTGACAAATTCAAACGTCAAGATTATCTCTCCAGTCGCAGATAATCTGCATGATAAGATTGCTTATTATACAGCCACTGTCTCCAACAGTAAATATCCCTCTCAAGTAGAAAATTTTAATCAATACCTCTCAGAATCTACTGCTCAAAACATATTTGAAAGCTATGGATTCATCAAACCTTAAAGGAAAAGCAGGCATCCAATGATTACTTCAATGATACACTCCTTGATTATCAGTTTAATAGCAACTTTGATTGCTTTTTTATTGATGGTTATGCCGAGTTATTGGGGAGCTTATCGGTCTTATCGTGGGAAGTGGTTGATTGAGGTTCTGCTTTTATTGCCCCTTGTACTTCCACCAACCGTTGTAGGATACTACCTTCTTCAAGCCTTTGGGGCTTATGGTCTTTTTGGAAAAGCACTCAATACCTTTAACTTTTCCATCATATTCACACTAGCAGGGGCAATCCTTGCAACGACCATTATCATTCTTCCTTTCATGTATCAGGGATTAAAATCAGCCTTCCTAT
>WREM01000026.1 GCA_009779335.1 Streptococcaceae bacterium
ATGAATTTCTCTTTATTTTCAACAGGATCAACAACTGATTTTTTATAAATGAATAGACCTAGGGCAATTCCCCCGAGAGTGACAACTTTTCCTGCAAGAAAACCTAATAAAAATTTTTTGTTCATGATTATTTCCTTCCTTCAAATGTTATAATACTATTATATATTAAAGGTCAAAGAAAGTTAAATATTATCAGTGAACAATAAAGTATTAGTAGTGGTAGGTCCAACAGCTGTAGGAAAAACAGCATTAGCCATTGAATTGGCAAAAAGATGCCATGGACAGATTATATCTGGAGATTCTCAACAGGTCTATAAAGGACTAGACATAGGAACTGCCAAGGCAACAAAGGAAGAACAAGAGCAAGCAGTACATCATTTGATTGATGTGCGTGAATTAAATGAAAACTTCTCAGCTTATGATTTTGTTGAGCAGGCAAATGAGAAAATAAAATTACTTTTAGAGCAAGGGCAAACGCCTATTATTGTGGGGGGGACAGGTCTTTATATTCAAAGTTTGATTGAGGGTTATCATCTGGGAGGTCAGGGAAACCATGATCAGATGATGCGATTGCGTGAAAGCTTAGAAAAATTCTCTGATGATGAATTGATTGAACAATTAGAACAAAAAAACATTCACATTCCTGAGTTCAATCGTAGGCGTGCCATGCGTACCCTAGAATTAAAAAAATTTGGACAAGGAGAAAATAAAAAAAGTCCTTATGAATTTATGTTAATTGGACTTGATGCTGAACGTGAAATGCTTTATGAGCGTATCAATGAACGTGTAGATAGGATGATCGAACAAGGCTTGCTTGATGAAGGAAAAATGCTCTATGAACAATATCCAGAGGTACAAGCAACCAAAGCCATAGGATATAAGGAGTTGTTTCCCTATTTCTCAGGTGAAAATTCACTTGAAGAAGCAATCAAGTTGATTAAGCGTAATTCCAGACGTTATGCCAAAAGACAAGGGACATGGTTCAAAAATAGAATGAACGTCAAATTTTACAATGTTTTGAAAGCAGACTACCCTAAAAATGTTATACTAGAGGTAGAAAGTTTTTTGAAGGAATAGATGTGGAAAATAAAGAATATTTAGAAATAGCCATGAAATATGGTGGGTTTATGGCACAGGACAGCTCATTTTTAAGCCATCGTTTAGAAAATTTAAGAGATGAAGCAGAAAAGAGATTACTTGTAACCCCACCTGCAAGTGTACTTAATGCCTATTTTGCTGAATTGTATCAAAAGCGTTCACCAGAAGAGGCAACCAATTATTTTTTTGAGCTGTCTCAAGCTTTAGATATTTTTGTCCAAGCTCCGAGCTTTGACTTAGAAGGTCAAGTGGGTCATGAAAATTTCAGATTTGTAAGGCTGAATCTATCAGGAAAGTCTTTTGGTTACTGTTATCGTAATGGTGTTGAAGAAGCAGTGATTTTTAGCGAATTTCCACAGGAGATAGATGCAGAGCTTATCTTTGAGATGACACAGATTTTTCAGCACTATATCCTGCATCAAGAAGAGGATAAAATCATCATGATTCCAGAACAAATGGAGTCCTTTGTGGCAGTCGAAGAATTATCAGACTTGACTAATCTTGATGAGAATGAGGACTATATCCGTCTGTCTGGCTATAGCATAGAAGACATCATGGAACAAGCAGAAAAAATTGGTTATTTTGACCCAATAAAATATCATTTTGAGCAAGGTAAATTTTATCTTTATATCTCTAAGGTGTTATAATATAAAGACAGCCAATAGAAAGAAGGAACTGAAATGGCATTTGTACTAATAGTTTTTCTAGTAATTATAATCGTTGGATTGATGAGTTTGGGGACAGTTTTCTTTGTAGTCAAACAACAATCTGTCGCTATTGTTGAGCGTTTAGGGAAATATCAAACTACAGCTAACCCGGGATTTCATGTGAAAATGCCTTGGGGAATTGATCGTATCGCAGCTCGCATCCAACTTCGTCTCATGCAAAATGAGATGATTGTGGAAACTAAAACAAGCGATAATGTTTTTGTTACCATGAGTGTAGCTACACAATATCGTGTGAATGAATTGAACATTAAAGATGCTTATTACAAGCTCATGAACCCTGTAGAACAAATCAAAGCCTATATTGAGGATGCTTTGCGTTCTGCTGTGCCTAAACTTACACTTGATGAACTCTTTGAGAAAAAAGATGAGATTGCCCTTGAAGTCCAACATCAAGTGGCAGAAGAAATGCAAACGTATGGTTATGTCATCGTCAAAGCCTTGATTACTCGTGTTGAACCTGATGCAGAGGTTAAGCAATCCATGAACGAAATCAATGCCGCACAACGTAAACAAGATGCCTCTCAAATGCTTGCTAATGCAGATAAAATTCGTATTGTTACAGCAGCCGAAGCAGAGGCTGAAAAAGACCGTCTGCACGGGGTGGGTATTGCGGAACAACGTAAAGCCATTGTTGATGGACTTGCCCAACAAATTACAGAGATGAAGAGTACGGGGATTGATTTGACAGAAGAGCAAATCATGTCTATTCTTTTGACTAACCAATACTTAGATACACTCAATCAATTTGCTGCAGGTGGAGGTTCAACTATTTTCCTACCTGCAGGAGCAGAAGGTGTAGAAGATTTGAGAACACAAATTTTATCAGCCATCAAAGCCAGTAAATAAGCTTGAAAAATCAATCAATTTAATGTAAAATAAAGCCTTGCAGTTATTACAAGGCATCCATCCGTAGTGTAATGGATATCACGCAAGATTCCGGTTCTTGCAATAGAGGTTCGATTCCTCTCGGGTGGATAGAGATGTCGCTAGCGACTATAAAGGAAAAATATGGAAATTCTATTTCTAGGGACTGGGGCAGGACAGCCCTCTAAGTCTCGCAACACACAGGCTATCGCCCTCCAACTACTAGATGAGCGAAATGAAGTTTGGCTTTTTGATTGTGGGGAAGCCACGCAACATCAGATTTTGAAGACTAATATTCGTCCAAGAAAAATCACCAAAATTTTTATTACACATTTACACGGGGATCATATTTTTGGTTTACCGGGTTTTCTGTCTTCTCGGAGTTTTCAAGCAAGCGATGAACAGACAGACATAGATTTATATGGACCAGTCGGAGTTAAAGATTATGTCATGACAGCTATACGCTTATCGGGCTCTCGCTTGCCTTATCGTATTCATTTTCATGAATTGTCTGATTCGGGAAAAATCTTTGAAGATGAGACATTTGAGATTTATACGGATACTTTAGACCATGCTATTTTTTGTTTGGGTTATCGAGTGGTTGAAAAGGACAAGACGGGAGAACTTGATGCAGAAGCTTTAAAGGCAGATGGTTTGCCTTTTGGACCATTGTTCGGAAAAATAAAAAATGGACAGACTGTGGAATATGAAGGAAAAACCTTTGTACCTGAGAGTTATATTGGAGCAGATAAAAAGGGAAAAGTGGTAACGATTCTCGGGGACACACGTCGGACAGACACAGCAGTTCGATTAGCAGTAGGTGCTGATGTTTTGGTACATGAAGCAACCTATGAAGCAGGTGAGGAAAAAATGGCTCGCAAACATGGGCATTCGACCTCTGCTCAGGCTGCTCAAGTGGCAAAAGAGGCAGGAGCCAATCGTCTATTGTTGACACATATTTCTTCAAGATATGTAGGTTCAATGGTAAATCAGCTTTCCCAAGAAGCACAGAAAATTCATAAAAATTCTTTTGTGGTGAAAGATTTATATGAAGAAGAGATAAAATAAATTAGGACATTCATGATTAAATCAAAATATGACTGGAAAATCATAGAGGCTCAACCATCAGAAGATTTTCAAAAAATCACAAAAAAATATAAATTGGATGACTTGGCAAGTAAGATTCTATGGCAACGTGGGATAAGAGAAGCAGAGCAAGTTAGTGATTTTTTGCAACCTGATTTACAAAATTTGCATGATCCTTTTGAGCTACACGATATGGAGAAGACTGTTTCTCGTATTTTATCAGCCATTGAAAATGGAGAAAGAATCCTTGTTTATGGAGATTATGATGCAGATGGGATGACAGCAGCCTCTGTCATGAAAACAGCTTTAGATGAATTAGGGGGAGAAGTTCAAGTTTATCTTCCTAATCGATTTACAGACGGCTATGGACCCAATAAAGAAGTTTATGAATATTTTATAAAAAATGAGGAAATCAACCTTATCATCACAGTGGATAATGGAGTAGCAGGTCATGAAGCTATTGATTTTGCACAGAATCACGGAGTTGATGTCATTGTAACAGATCATCATGCCATGCCTGAAACATTGCCAGATGCCTATGCGATTGTCCATCCTGAACATCCTGAAAGTCAATATCCATTTCCATATTTAGCAGGTGTAGGAGTTGCCTTCAAAGTGGCATGTGCATTGCTAGAATATGTGCCAACTGAGATGTTGGACTTGGTTGCCATTGGGACTATTGCTGATATGGTCAGTTTGACAGATGAAAATCGTATTATGGTTTACTACGGATTAAAAACATTGGCTCAGACGGAGCGAGTGGGATTAGTCGAGCTTATGAAAATCTCAGGAGTTGATTTTGATGCGGTTAATGAGGAGACTGTAGGGTTTCAAATTGCACCTCGACTGAATGCATTGGGGCGTTTGGACGACCCTAATCCTGCCATTGAGCTTTTGACAGGTTGGGATGAGGAAGAAGCATTAGATCTTGCTCAAATGATAGATGAAAAAAATACAGAACGTCGTACCATTGTAGAAGCTATCTATCAAGAAGTAGAATCCATGATTACAGATGAGCCTGTACAAGTCCTTTATCATGCGGATTGGCACAAGGGTGTGCTTGGCATTGTCGCTGGGCGATTGGTAGAAAAGTATCAAAAACCGTTTATTTTATTGGCAGAAGAAGAGGGAGTGCTTCGTGGCTCTGCTCGTTCTATCGAAGCTTATAATATATTCAAGGCCTTAGACAACCATCGTCAGTTACTTGTCGCCTTTGGAGGACACAAGCAAGCTGCAGGGATGACTATTGCTCTTGAAAATATTGAATCAGTGCAAAAAGCACTGATTGACTATATTGAAGCAGAAAAAATCGATATGAGTCAAAAAGGACAACTGGAAATATTTGATAACTTAAGCTTGAAAGACATTAGCCTAACGACTATTAAATCTTTCGAAAAACTCGCCCCATTTGGAATGGGTCATCCCAAGCCCTATTTTCTCGTTTCTGATTATCAAGTCTTACAAAGTCGCAGCATGGGAAAAGACAATAGTCATCTTAAACTAAAAATTCAACAGGAAGAAACAGCTGTCGATGCCATATATTTTGGACATGGTTTAGAAGATATAGAGTTTGAACAGTCAGATACTCAACTTGCAGTTTACCTATCAAGCAATACATGGCAAGGGACAACGACCGTTCAACTCATGGTAGAAGATGCCAGAGCAGTGGGAGTAGAGCTGATAGATGTCCGAAGTAGAAAAATATCACTGCCTGAAAATGCACAAATTTTCATAAAAAATCATCTGGTCCAATCTCATGATATAATAGAAGATGTGCTTGTCATTGAAGAAGCACCCGAAACTCAAGAAGACATCATAGCACTCAGAAACCTCATCTCAGAAAAAACGATTCGTCTCATTTATTTCAAAAATAAGATAGAAAAGAGCTATTATCTGACAGGGATAGGGACGAGAGAGCAGTATGCGAAACTCTATAAACTAATCTATCAATACCCTGAGTTTGATGTGAGACACAAATTGAAGAATTTATCTTCTCATTTGAATGTTCCAGAAATTTTACTGGTGAAGATGATACAGATATTTGAAGAATTAGAGTTTGTGGCGATTAAGGACGGTCTGATGACCGTCAATAAAGAAGCTGAGAAAAAAGAAATTTCTGAAAGTGAAATTTATCATGAACTCAAAGAAACAGTGCAGATGCAAGAAAGGTTTGCCTTATCTCCTGTTAAAGAAATTTATGAGTATTTAAAAGAAAATAAGAAAGACTAAAAAATGGAACTAAAAGATTACATCGCAAGTATTAAAGATTATCCACAAGAAGGAATTGTTTTCCGTGATATTTCACCACTCATGGCAGATGGCAATGCCTTTAATTATGCAGCTACTGAGATTGTACAGTATGCTCGAGACAAAGAGATTGACATGGTCGTAGGACCTGAAGCTCGTGGTTTCATCATTGGTTGCCCCGTTGCTTTTGCATTGGGTGTAGGCTTTGCCCCTGTACGCAAACCCGGTAAACTTCCTCGTGAAGTCATCTCAGCAGATTATGAGAAGGAATATGGAACAGATACATTAACCATGCACGCAGATTCTATAAAACCCGGACAGCGTGTACTCATTGTCGATGATTTATTGGCTACAGGTGGAACGGTCAAAGCAACCATTGAAATGGTTGAAAAATTAGGAGGTATCGTGGTAGGATGTGCCTTTCTGATTGAATTAGATGAACTTAAAGGACGTCAAGCTATAGGAAATTATGATTATAAAGTTTTGATGCATTACTAATTGGTAAGTATTGACAAAACAGGTCATTTAATATAAGATAGTAAAGATAAAAAACAAGAAATCCTTAAGACATAAATGGAGAAATAAATTGAAAATAAAAGCTTTAGAAGGACAAGATATTAAAGAACTCTCAATGATTGAAGTCGCTCATGCGATTCTTGAGCAAAAAGAAAAAGAAATGACTTTTGCGGAAATTTTGAATGAAGTTCAAAAATATCTCAAGAAAACAGACGAAGAAATCAAAACTAACGCTTCTCGTTTTTATACAGATATGAATATTGACGGAAGTTTTATTCCGCTTGGGAACAATGTTTGGGCCCTTCGCTCATGGTATGCCATTGATGAGATTGATGAAGAAGTGATTGCTCTTGATGAGTTAGATGATGATTCAGATGTCCCAAGCAAAAAACGTAGAGTCATTAACGCCTTTGGATTTGAAGATGAAGTTGATCCAGAAGATGAAAACTTCGGAAAAGAAACAGAAGAAGCCATCGTCTATGATGAAGAAAATCCAGATGATGAAAAAGAAGAAATTGAAGCGGTTGACGTTGAACTCGAAGAAGTAGATTTAGAAAATGAAGCCCTCGATTTAGAGGATGAAGACGTCGAAGATGACGAGGAAAAATAAATTCAATTTATATAAAAGTGAGGCTAAGCCCTCACTTTTGTAAGATAAGAGGGAAGAAGTAATGCCAGATAAGAATGAAGAGAATTTTTCGGGAAGTTTCAAAGAAAAAATCTTACAGCAAATCGAAGCAG
This sequence comes from Streptococcaceae bacterium, assembly GCA_009779335.1. Classification (GTDB taxonomy): domain Bacteria; phylum Bacillota; class Bacilli; order Lactobacillales; family Streptococcaceae; genus Lactococcus. The sequence continues at coordinate 7,281 of WREM01000026.1, forward strand.
ATAAACAAAAAGAAGAACAAGATGAGCCTACCGTTCAAGAGCTTGTACGAAGCAGAAAAAATAAATCAAACGATATAAAAGAGAACAATCAAGAAAAGGCTAATTCAAGCATATCAACCAATGATAAGCAGAACTCTACAGATGAGTCTATAAAAACGACAAGAAGTCGTCGAAGTGAAAATCAAGACGTATCTAAGAAAAAACCAAAGCAAAAAAGGGGGAAGATAATAGCCTTTATCGTCCTTCTCTTACTTGTTTTAGCAGGGTGGTTAGGTTATTCTTACGTAGATTCAAATGTTAAACCTGTAGATCCGACCAATCATACAGCACAAATCGTTCAAATTCCGGAGGGTTCAAGCACCAAACAAATCGCAAACATTCTCAAAAAAGACGGATTGATTAAAAGCCCAACTGTTTTTGAATGGTATGCAAAATTCAAAAACTATAATTCTTTCAAGGGGGGTTCCTATAGTCTTTCTCCAGACATGAATCTTTCAAAAATTGCAAATATTTTACAAGGATTAGCTGTTGTTCAAAGCGGGAAGATTATGATTCCAGAAGGCTATACTATAGCTCAAATGTCTACAGCAGTTACAATGGACGCAAGTAACAAAAATCAAACCACAGCAATTTCTAGTGCAGACTTTATGAAAGCTGTTCAGGATAAGACTTTCATCTCAAAAATGAAGGCGGAATTTCCTGATTTGCTCGCCTCACTTCCAGATAAGTCAACAGGGGTTAAGTATCAGCTAGAAGGATATTTATTCCCAGCTACTTATGATTATGATGGGAGCACAACAGCTCAAATCTTAATTGAAAAAATGCTTGCTGCGACAGATGCAAATCTTAAGCCTTATTATGCACAAATTAAATCACAAAATCTTTCGGTGAATCAAGTGTTGAGCTTAGCGGCACTGATTGAGCGTGAGGCGAATACAGAGACGGATCGTCAGAATGTCGCAGGGGTCTTCTTTAACCGCATTGCACAAGGGATGCCTTTACAATCAAATCCATCTATACTCTATGCACAAGGAAGATTAGGAACTGGAACGACATTAGAGCAAGATGCCAATCTTGACACTAAATTCGATTCTCCTTATAATCTCTATATTCATACGGGAACTGGACCAGGACCAATCGATAATCCTAGTCTATCGTCTATTGAAGCAGTCATCAAGCCTGCTCAGAATTCTTATCTCTATTTCGTCGCAGATGTCAAGACAGGGAAAGTATATTTTGCTGAAACCTATGAAGAACAACAGGCAAATGTTCAGCAATATATCAATAGTGAAATCTCAGCATCATCGTCGAACTAAATCAAACTAAAAATTAAATCAAAGGAAAAAATTATGGCAGAAAAAACTTATCCAATGACCAAAGAAGGTCTTGAAAAATTAGAAAAAGAACTTGAAAATCTTAAATTAGTCAAACGTCCAGAAGTGGTAGAGCGTATCAAAATTGCCCGCTCATATGGAGACTTGTCCGAGAACTCTGAATATGAAGCGGCAAAAGATGAACAAGCCTTTATTGAAGGGCAAATTTCAACCACAGAAACAATGATTCGTTATGCAGAAATCGTTGACAATAAAAAAATTGCAAAAAATGAAGTGGCTTTAGGAAAATCAGTGACCTTCCAAGAAGTAGGTCAAAAAGATGAAGAAACTTATCAAATCGTAGGGACAGCAGAAGCAGATCCTTTCTCAGGAAAAATCTCTAATGAATCTCCAATTGCACAAGCACTCATTGGGCATAAAGTGGGAGACAAGGTAGAGATCGAATTACCAGTAGGTAAAATTCAAGCCAAAATCATCAAGGTAAAATAAAAGCCATAGGCTTTTTTTAGTATTATTTTACAAATATTGATATAATAAAATTAGTCAGTATTGGTCAAAGTTAAGTGAAGGAGGAATCATGTCTAATCAAAACACTTCAGATATTATTGAGATGTATCTCAGACAGCTGTTGAAAGAAGCACAAGAAATTGAAATTAAGCGTGCAGATTTGGCAGAGCATTTTGAGGTGGTTCCTTCACAGATTAACTATGTCATAAAAACACGATTCACAGAATCCAAAGGCTTTGATGTAGAATCCAAACGTGGAGGTGGTGGATATATCCGCATCATCAAATATGGCACATCGACTCATCATGATTTCTTGAATGTACTCATTCAGAAAATTGGGCAAAATTTAACAGAAAAAGATGGACATAACATCATACAACTGCTCTTTGATGAAGAAATAATTACTGAGCGTGAAGGAAATCTCTTGCTTGAAACCGTAGGTGAAGAAATCAGTCCGCAAATCAGAGCAAAGATAATAAAAAAAATCATACAAAAATTAGACAGAGAAAGATAAAAATGAAATATAACAGCATGAAAATCACCCCTTTAGTTGAGCGTATCCTTGACCAAGCAAAGGAAATTGCCTTTAATTTTGAGTACTCTACGGTAGAGAGTTCTCATCTTTTAGTTGCTATGATGGAGATTCCGGGTTCTATAGCAGCGACTCTCCTCTTTTCAGAGAATGTAGATCCTGAGGACATGATGATAGACATTGAAGATTTTTCAACTCAAACTAAAGTTAAACGCAATGAAATTGCTCTTAGTCCAAGAGTTCATCAACTCTTTCTACAGTCAGAGCAATTGGCAAAAGCAAATGAAAAGAAACGCATAGGAACAGAGCACCTACTCTATGCTATTTTGCTAGATAATGAGGGGTTTGCTGTTGAATTGCTCAAACAGCAAAGTGTAAATACCAGTCATCTCAGAAAAATGTTAGAGCAAAAAGCAGGCTTAAAAGCACCCGTA
>WREM01000027.1 GCA_009779335.1 Streptococcaceae bacterium
ATCCCCCTCGACCAGATATAATTCATTTTTGGCTGGGTTCTTGGTTTGTGCTGGAGTAAGCTTCCCAGACAATAGACCTTTATCTTTTTTGTTCTTCTTACCTGATCGAGATTCTTCACGAGCCTTACGAGCCGCTTCACGAGCTTCACGAGCTTTGATTGCCTTGCGAATGAGACTTTGTGAAAGTTCATTGTTTTCCATAAGGAAGAACGTTAATTTCTCAGAAATCAAACCATCTACAGCTGGACGGGCCAACGGTGAGCCCAATTTATCCTTGGTCTGTCCCTCGAATTGCAAATGTTCCTCGGGTACTAATATAGAAAGAACAGCTGTCAATCCTTCACGATAATCTGAACCTTCCAGATTTTTGTCCTTTTCTTTAAGGAGACCTGTCTTTCGAGCGTAGTCATTCATCGCTTTTGTCAAGGCTGTTTTCAAACCTGCCTCATGCGTCCCTCCACCTTTGGTACGGACATTATTGACAAAAGAAAGAATATTTTCAGAATAACCGTCATTATATTGAAGGGCAACTTCAATTTGGAAACTGTCTTGCTCTCCTGCAAAATAAAGTACAGGTGTCAGACTAGTCTTGTCTTCATTAAGATAGGATACAAAATCTTCAACTCCGTTTTCATAATGAAACTCTGCATGCTCAGCCGAGCGTTTATCCGTTAATGACAAAGTAACTTCTTTAAGGAGGAAAGCTGATTCATTGAGACGGTCGAAGATAGTCTGATATTTGAACTCTGTTGTTGAGAAAATAGAAGCATCAGGCATAAAGGTGACTTTAGTTCCTGTCTGTGTCTTAGGTGCTGTCCCGATTTTCTCTAGCTGGCTTACAGGTTTCCCTCCGTCTTCAAAACGTTGGCGATAAATTGTACCCTCACGAGTAATCTCAACTTCTAACCATGAAGACAGAGCGTTAACAACGGATGACCCTACACCATGCAATCCACCTGAAGTTTTATAGCCTCCTTGACCAAATTTCCCCCCAGCATGAAGTACAGTAAAGATAACCTCTACTGTTGACTTTCCTGTGGCGTGCTTACCGACAGGCATCCCACGTCCTTCATCTTCGACAGTTAAAGAACCATCTTCATTGATGATGACTGAGATTTTATGTCCAAAACCTGAGAGAGCCTCATCGACTGCATTATCGACAATTTCCCAGACCAAGTGATGAAGCCCTGTCCCATCGGTCGATCCGATATACATCCCCGGGCGTTTTCTAACTGCATCCATCCCTTCTAAAACCTGAATGGCTGAATCATCATAATTGTTAATATCAACTACCATTATTTCTCCTATATGAAATATCTTATCTTGCTTATTTTACATTCTTTTTTTGTGTATGTCAAAAGTAGAAACACAAGATATAGGAGATAAGGAATTTTATACTTTTATTTATGATATAATTATTGAAGCTATAATTTGAAACGGAGCGTTTATGATGATGATATTTTCATTGATTCTTGCTTATTTATTGGGAGCAATTCCTGCAGGATTATGGATTGGAAAAATATTTTTCAAAAAAGATTTACATGAGCATGGTTCAGGAAATACAGGTTCAACTAATACCTTTAGGATTCTTGGGACAAAAGCAGGTATTATTGTTTTTATCTTTGATTTCTTAAAGGGAACGGTTGCCACTCTTATTCCCACATTCTTTGGAATCCATGGGATTTCTCCATTATTCTTTGGCTTACTTGCCGTTCTGGGTCATACCGTATCTGTCTTTGATAAATTTCATGGAGGCAAGGCGGTTGCAACTAGTGCTGGGGTCATCCTTGGATATTCTCCACTCTTTCTTCTTTATTTAGCAGTGGTCTTTCTACTCATTCTTTACCTATATAGTATGATTTCTTTATCTAGTATTTCTGCTGCTATTGCTGCCCTTGTAGGTCTCATTCTATTTCCCGCCTTTCATTTCATCTTACATGAATATGACTTCATCTTCTCTATCATCGTTGCTACACTGGCTATTATTATCCTTGTACGCCATCGAAGCAATGTGAATCGGATGAAAAGACATGAAGAATCTACTGTACCTTTTGGATTAAATTGGAGTAAACAGTATAAAAAGGCATAAACACAATATCTTGTATAACGAAAAATAAAAAAGCACAATATCTAGTGTTTTTTTCTTGACTTGATATTTTTTTTATACTAAAATGGATTAATAAATAAAAATATTGGAGAAAATTATGATTACTGTTTATTCTAAAAACAATTGTATGCAATGTAAAATGGTTAAAAAATGGCTTTCTGAGCGTTCGATAGACTTTCAAGAGATTAATATCGACGAACAACCAGAATATGTTGAAACAGTTAAAAACATGGGATTTATGGCTGCTCCAGTAATCACAAACGGTTCTGATCTTTCTTTCTCAGGATTTAATCCTGTTGAACTTGGAAAACTCGCATGAAATTAGTTTATTTCAGTATTACTGGTCAAACTCGTCGCTTTGCCAAAAAGACTTCGCTTGAACAAGTTGAAATCTTTGCTGGAGAGAGCGGTTTTAATATGGACGAATCCTTTATTTTACTCACGCCTGCTTATGCTGAAAATGGTAAAAGTCAAGAGGTAATGGATCCCGTCTTTGATTTCATGGCTTATGCCAATAATGCCAAACACTGCACGGGAATTATTGGTACAGGTAATCGTAATTTTGCAGAACTTTATATCTTTACAGCCAAAGAGCTCTCGAGTCTTTATCAAATTCCTGTCCTTTATGATTTTGAATTTTCAGGAACTCCTTCCGATGTTCAAGCTGTAGAAAATATTGCACGTCAATTAGAACAAGGTGCTAGAATCACTATTAAATAAAACAAGAGGTCATTATTTTGTCACTTAAAACACTTAAAGATGTGAGCTATTTCAAGCTCAACAATCAAATAAATATTCCTGTCAACGGTTCAATTCCATTGGCAAAAGATAAAGAAGCCATTGTGGCTTTCTTTGCTGAAAATGTCATGCCTAATACATTGACAGCTCCTACTTATGCTGAAAAGTTAGAAATTCTTATTAAAGATGATTATCTTGAAGAAACTTTTATCCGTAAGTATGACATGAGCTTCATTGAAAAGCTTCACCAAGAATTAGTCGACTTTGACTTCAAATTTGATTCATTCATGGCTGCTTACAAATTTTATACGCAATATGCCATGAAATCAAATGATGGAAGTCAATATCTTGAACATTTTGAAGACCGTGCATTGATGAATGCTCTTTATATGGCAGATGGCAATGAAGAGCAAGCTCGTACTTTGGCATTTGCTATGATTAAGCGTCATTATCAACCTGCGACACCTACCTTCCTTAATGCTGGGCGTAAACGTCGTGGAGAATTTGTTTCATGTTTCTTACTTCAACTGACAGATGATATGAACTCTATTGGACGCACCATTAACTCTGCCCTTCAACTTTCTAAAAATGGTGGAGGAGTTGGGCTTAATCTCTCTAACTTGCGTGGAGCTGCTGCTCCTATCAAAGGTTATGATGGTGTGGCTTCTGGGGTTGTCCCTGTAATGAAACTTTTTGAAGATTCATTTTCATACGCTAATCAACTCGGCCAACGACAAGGTGCTGGAGTAGTCTATCTCTCGCTCTTTCACCCTGATATCATGGAATTTCTCTCTACCAAAAAAGAAAATGCCGATGAAAAAATTCGCGTGAAGACTCTTTCTCTTGGTGTAACTGTCCCGGATAAATTCTATGAATTAGTTAAAAACAATGAAACGATGTATCTCTTTGACCCTTATTTTGTAGAAAAAGAATACGGTATACCATTCTCAGAAATCAATATCACTGAAGAATATGACAAAATGGTCGCTAATGATAATATTCGTAAAAAAGAAGTCAATGCTCGTGAACTTGAACAAGAAATTTCTAAACTCCAACAAGAATCTGGTTATCCTTATATCGTAAATATTGATGTTGTTAATCGTGCTAATACGGTTGATGGTGTGATTTCTATGTCTAATCTCTGTTCAGAAATCCTTCAAGTACAAACTCCTTCTGAAATCAATGATGATCAAACATACAAGACTCTCGGAACAGATGTGGCTTGTAATCTTGGTTCTACTAATATCATTAACATGATGACATCTGCTGGAGAATTTGGTTCATCTATCGAAGCTATGGTTCGTGCTTTGACTTTCATCTCAGAAACATCAAATCTTGACAGTGTCCCTACCGTCCGTAAAGGAAATGACGAAATGCGAGCCATTGGACTTGGGGCTATGGGACTTCACTCTTACCTTGCTAACAATCATATCCACTATGATTCTAAGGAAGCTGTTGAATTCACAAGTGTTTACTTCATGCTCCTTAACTACTATACTTTGAAAGCATCTAATAAGCTTGCTGCTGAACGTGGTCAAACATTCAAGGATTTTGATAAGTCAGGTTATGCCGATGGTTCATACTTTGATCAATATCTCAATCATGATTACTTTGCGGGTGTCTCTGATAAAGTGAAAGGATTATTCAATGATATCGATGTCCCTTCTGCTAAAGAGTGGACTGAACTTAAAGCCTCAATCATGAAAGAGGGTCTCTTTAATTCTTACCGTCTTGCCGTTGCTCCTAATGGCTCTATCTCATACATCAACGATTGTTCTTCTTCTATTCATCCTATCGTTAATCGTATTGAAGAACGCCAAGAGAAGAAAGTTGGGAAAATCTATTATCCAGCCGCTGGACTTGCAACAGACACAATCCCTTATTATAAATCGGCCTATGACACAGATATGCGTGCAGTAATCGATGTCTATGCTGCTGCAACAGAACATGTGGATCAAGGTCTTTCTCTCACACTCTTTATGCGTTCAACTTTACCAGAAGGGATGTATGAATGGAAAGTGGAAACAGATAAAATGACCACTCGTGACCTTTCAATCCTCCGTAACTACGCCTATAATAAAGGAATTAAATCAATCTATTATGTGCGTACATTTACAGATGACGAGGAAGAAGTTGGGTCCAATCAATGTGAAAGCTGTGTAATTTGATAGAACTGAATTTATACAAATAAATTTACTGAAATCTAACTCCAAAAATAAAAATATTATAGGTAAATATAATGACTAATGAAAAAAATAATACTGTAGATACTTACTATGCTGCTATTAACTGGAATGCTATTGAAGATTCTATTGATAAATATACTTGGGAAAAATTGACGAGTCAATTTTGGTTGGATACTCGTATTCCTGTATCTAATGATTTGGATGACTGGCGTCATCTTCCTGAAATTGAGCGTGATACATTCGCTAAAGCATTTGCTGGATTGACTTTGCTAGATACTTTGCAATCTGTTGATGGAGCAGAAGTCCTTAAACATGATGCACGCACCCCTCAAGAAATTGCTTGCTTCAACAATATTCAATTCATGGAGTCTGTACATGCCAAGTCTTACTCGACTATTTTCTCCACACTTAACACTAAAATGGAAATTGAAGAATTGTTTAACTGGGTTGATACCAACGAACACATGCAGAAAAAAGCTGAAATTATCAATACCATTTACCAAACTGGGACTGCTTTGCAAAAGAAAGTTGCTTCTGTCTATCTTGAAACTTGTCTCTTCTATTCTGGTTTTTATACTCCACTTTGGTATCTTGGAAACAACAAAATGAACAACTCAGCTGAAATTATCAAACTCATTATCCGTGATGAGTCTGTTCATGGGACTTATATTGGCTATAAATTTCAACTTGGTTTTGAAGAACTTTCAGAAGAGGAGCAATCAGAGTTCCGTGATTGGATGTATGATTTGCTCTTCAAACTCTATGAAATTGAAGAAAATTATACTAAATTATTATATGATCAAATCGGATGGACAGATGAAGTCTTAAAATTTGTGCGATACAATGCCAATAAGGCACTCATGAATCTCGGGCAAGATCCTCTTTTCCCTGATACAGCTGCTGATGTCAATTCTGTTGTCATGAATGGTATCTCTACTTCTTCTTCTAACCATGATTTCTTCTCACAAGTGGGAAATTCCTATCTTCTCGGAGAAGTTGAAGCCATGACAGATGATGATTATACTATTGGTTCAAAAAATAAATAAAAAGAGGCTTGTTCTCTTTTTTTGATTTCATTTAATTGTTTCTCCTTTCTTTGATAAAATATAAGAAAGGGGTGACATTATGCTCATATCTGAAATTAGAAAAATTCCAATAAAAGTAACAGGGCTTCTTATCATTTGTATAAGCTTGAACTTCTTTCTACTCCCGCATGAGATTGCATCCGCAGGTGTTGGAGCAGTCGGTTTTTTGGTTCAAGTTTTGTGGGGAGTAGATCTACATCTAACTGTCTGGATAATCAATGTTTCTATGCTCATTCTTACATTATTTTTATTAGGTAAGGCCACATTCTTCCGCATCCTACTGGGTAGTCTGCTCTTCCCATTATTTCTCTCCATTCTTCCTGAGATGAAGCTCCTTGATTCTTATCCTCTCTCACTCATCCTTGGTTCCTTCTGTTTCTCCTTTGGTGTTTATTTCTTAATAAAAATTGACTCTTCAAATGGAGGGCTAAATGTTCCCCCTCTCTTCTTCAAGAAATACTTTAATCTGGACGAAAGTCTAGGGATGTTCATTTCCAATCTCGTCATCCTCTTACTTAATTTCATTGTCCAAGGATTAGAAAAAGCATTCATAGCAAGCATTTCTATTGTACTCATGTCATTATTCATGAAGTTATTACTGAAATTACCCATTCATTTTATAAAATAAAAAACTTGAAATTATTTTCAAGTTTTTATTATTATGCTTTGAGATAGCGACGCATAGAGAGAATTGAACCAAGTGATCCAATCAAGATTCCGATTAGGAATAATAATCCTACAATCATTGGAACAAATGAACTTCGTGGAAGAAGTGAAATATCCTGTGACATTAAGGCTGGCATTGTTGAGACATAAGCTAAATTATAAAGCCAAACAACAAGAATACTTGGGACAATCGCTCCTAAAAATCCAACCCATGCTCCTTCAAGGAAGAAAGGCCAACGGATATATCCATTCTTTGCCCCAACCAATCGCATGATTTGAATTTCACGCTGACGTGACATGATGGTAATACGGATAGTATTAGAGATGAGGAATATAGCAATAACAAGTAAGAGACCTGCAATAACCATTCCCCATGTCTGTATCATACCTGCAATTTTAAGCATTCGTTCAGTGTCTGTTCCACCATAACTTGCTTTATAAACACCCGCGACTTGCCCAGCATCTTTTGATACTTGTTTAACATCTTGTGGACTATTAGCTTCTATGATATAAGCGTCATAAAGTGGGTTAGCATCCCCCTTCATAAGATTCCAGTCATTACCCAACGATTGAGTCAATAGTGTCATCTGTTCGTCTTTACTAGAGAATTTGATGCTTTTTACATTTTTTACTTCTTTAAGTGAATTATATACTTTTTGATAATTTGGGTTAGGCAATGTTTTATTAGCGTTAGCTGGGTCAGGCAGTGTTTTTGCTTGATCATGTATTTTCAAATCAGTATAAGCTACAACACGCACATTCCCTTGAATATCATTAGCCAATTTGGTTGTATTTAGAATAATAGTTAGAAAAACACCAACTAAAATCAAAGTAATCATAACTGAAGATACGGCAGCAACTGTCATCCAACCGTTACGTCGTAAATTCTTTAATGATTCTAAAATATGTTTGAAAAAATTTCTAATCATCGTATCCGTAATCTCCTTCTACTTGGTCACGGACGATACGCCCGCTTTCGATAGCAATTACACGATGTTTCAATGTATTTACAATTTGGCTATTATGTGTTGCCATTAAGATTGTAGTCCCTTGAAGATTAATTTTTTCAAGAAGATTCATAATTTCCCATGAATTTTCTGGATCAAGGTTCCCTGTGGGTTCATCTGCAATCAAAATTTTAGGTCTATTCACAATAGAACGAGCAATGGCAATACGCTGTTGTTCTCCACCGGAAAGTTCAGTTGGAAATGAACGAAGCTTATGTTTCAATCCAACTAAATCTAAGACTTCATTGACACGTTTTTTAATTTCACGTGGATTTTTTCCTATAACTTCCATGGCATAAGCGATGTTTTCATAGACTGTTTTTTTCATGAGGAGCTTATAATCTTGGAAGACTACTCCTACTGAACGACGCAACATAGGAATGTCACGTTTTTTTAATTTTTCCAACTTAAAATTAGAAACATTTCCTGTTCCTTTATCAATTTTTAGTTCTTGATAAAGAAGCTTGATAAAAGTTGATTTCCCAGCACCAGAAGGTCCTACCACATAGGCAAATTCTCCCGCTTCTACTTCAACTGAAATATTACGAAGTGCTGTTGTACCATTAGAATATTTCTTAGATACATTACTTAGTTTAATAATACTCATAATCCCTTTCTTTAATCGTGCAAGTAATGCTAACATGCATGATTCATCAAAGTTTTAATCCCTGATGTTTTTTTAAGATTGATTTTATTTAACAGTTCTAATTATAACAAATTTCCCGTTATAATGCTAGAAGGCATTTTTTTTATAACTTCCAACGTAAATAGGCGTGAATAAATCCATCTAAATCCCCATCCATAACATTGGCTACTTGATTATCTTCATGTCCTGTGCGTGCATCTTTAACTAACTGATAAGGCATAAAAACATAAGAACGAATTTGACTTCCCCAAGAAATTTCTGATTGTTCCCCACGCAGTTCATCTACTTCATCTTGTTTCTTTTCCATTTCCAATTGATAAAGTTTAGATTTGAGCATTGCCATAGCTTTATCTCTATTTCCATACTGAGTTCTATCCATTGTAGAGCTGACCACAATTCCTGTTGGGGTATGGGTCAGACGAACCCCAGTTGATACCTTATTGACATTCTGACCTCCTGCCCCACCTGATCGGAAGGTGTCCATCTTAATGTCTGCATCCTTGACATCCACCTCTATGCTGTCGTCCAATTCAGGCATGACATCCACAGACGTAAATGATGTATGGCGTTTGTTTGCTGAATCAAAAGGCGAGATACGCACTAATCGATGTACACCTTTTTCTCCACGTAAAAATCCATAAGCATTATGTCCAGTGAATCTGAGTGTAGCAGATTTTAACCCTGCTACATCTCCATCTTGATAATCTACGACTTCTACCTTGAAGTCATGGGCTTTCCCCCAGCGTTCATACATTCTCATGAGCATAGAACCCCAATCTTGAGACTCCGTCCCTCCTGACCCTGGATGAATTTCTAGAATTGCATCCATATGGTCATAGGGCTGATTGAGCATAATTTCGAGTTCATAAGATTCTATTGCTTTGCCAAGTTTCTCTGTATTTTCTTCAAGCTCTTCTTGCATACTCTCATCAGCTTCTTCAGCTAACATTTCCAAGATTACCTGACTGTCTTCATAAAGAGCTGCCATCAATTTGAAATTGTCGTATTTGGCCTTGAGTGCATTTGATTCATCAATCACCTTTTGGGCAGATTCATTATCATTCCAAAAGTCTGGTGAAGCCATATCATTTTCAAGTAAGGCAATTTCTTCTTCCAATCTTTCTAAATCTAAAGATTGATTGAATCCATTAATTTTTTCGCTATATGTTTCTAGCTGATTCCTAATTTCTGAAAGTTCCATCATAGTAACTATTATAACATATCTGACTATTTGCTGTTTTGTAAATAAAAAACAGCCACTCGCTGTCTTATATTTATTTTTTATGATAATTCTTTTACAATATCCATGAGTTGTGCTTTAGATTGTACACCAACAACCTGCTTCACTACTTCTCCATCTTTTTTGAACATGAGCGTAGGAATAGACATGATTCCGAATGACTGAGGAGTCGCAGGGTTAGCATCTACATCCATCTTTGTGATTTTGAGTACCGACTCGTCTAGCTCTTCTGATATTTGCTCAAGGATAGGGGCTTGCATACGACATGGTCCACACCATTCTGCCCAAAAATCAATCAGGACAAGACCTTCTTTTGTTTCTTCTTCAAATGTTGCATCTGTAATATTATATTCCATAATAATTACCTCTCATTTCTATACAT
>WREM01000028.1 GCA_009779335.1 Streptococcaceae bacterium
TCCTATGGAAGACTATCAGCGATTGAATCAAGCTTTAGAGAACAACAACGTTGAAGAAATTGATATTAGCAGAAAATCCTTGTTTAAAGCCATTGAAGCACAGGCAAAATCAATCTCAACTAAGTACATCATGCCTCCAAAGACGACAGATTTTGCTATCTTATTTTTGCCAACAGAAGGTTTATTCATGGAAGTGGTCAATAATCCAGAGCTCTATGAAAAATTAAGCCGTGACTACAAAGTTAATGTGACTGGTCCAACAACACTTACTGCAGTATTAAACTCTATACAAATGGGATTCAAGACATTGCAGATTGAAGAAAAATCAAGTGAAGTTTATGAAATTCTGGGAAAAGTTAAAACTGAATTTGGTAAGTTTGAAGGGCAACTTCTTAAGGTACAAAAGAAAATGCAGGAATCTGAAAGTGAGATAGGCAAGCTCATTAGCACACGAACCAATGTCATGAATCGTGTTCTACGAGACATAGACAGTGCGGATAGAGGGTTAGCATTAGAAGATGAAAAGGAGGTCAATGAAGATGACACTCATTAAAGACATGACGGTTGGCGAAGTAGTAGAAGGCTACTATCTTCTTAAATCAGTAGAGCTTCGTCAAACTCGTGCGGGTAAAGACTATCTTGCCATTACCTTTCAAGATTCTACGGGGACCATATCAGGAAATCTCTGGGATGCAAATGCCAAAGCAGTCAAAGAATTTCAAGCAGGATTGGTAGTGTACCTCAATGCTGTAAAAGAGCTTTATAATGGAACTCCACAGGTCAATAAATTAAATATCAGATTGGCAGAAGATGATGAACCACATAACCCAAAAGATTTCCGTGAGAAGTCTCCTGTTAATGAAGAAGAACTTCGTGAATATGTACAGTCCATCATTTTCAAAATAGAAAATGCAACTTGGAATCGTATCGTTCGTCATATTTTCAAGAAATTTGATAAAGAATTTTATGAATTTCCTGCAGCTAAGACCAATCATCATGCTTTTGAAGGGGGATTGGCTTATCATACAGCGACTATGGTTCAGTTAGCAGAAAAAGTTTGTCAAGTCTATCCACAACTTAATTCTTCACTCATGTTTGCAGGGATTCTCTTGCATGACATGGCGAAAACATTGGAATTCACAGGGTTTGAGAATACAGCTTATACACTACGAGGTAATCTATTAGGGCATATCGTATTGATTGATGAGGAAGTTTCTAAGGCTGCCACAGAGCTTGGAATTGATGATGAGCGTGAGGATTTGATTGTCCTTCGTCATGTTTTGCTCAGCCATCACGGGAAGTTAGAGTACGGAAGCCCTGTACGCCCAAAAATCATGGAAGCTGAGATGATTCATCAGATTGATATGATGGATGCAAGTATGATGATGATGAGTACAGCTATCGCTAACGTAGAAGCGGGAGAGTCCAGTCAGCGTATCTTCCCATTGGAGAATCGCAGTATTTATAAACCAAAATTTGATTAAGACATGAAATTGATGAAATAAGGAGTAGCCATGAGAACGACGCTAGAAAATGAGAAACTAACTGTTTCGGTTGATACTTTTGGAGCAGAGCTTCAGTCGATAATGAAAGATCAGGTTGAATATCTTTGGCAAGGAGATGAAGCCTTTTGGGGTCGCCGTGCTCCCATCCTCTTTCCCATAGTAGGAAAATTGAAGAATGGGCAGTATAAGATTGAGGAGCAACCTTACCAGTTGTCACAGCATGGATTTGCTCGTGATAATGAATTTCAAATGGTTATTCAAACCAAAGATGAAGTAATCTATGAGTTGATAAGTACAGATGAGACTATGATTAACTATCCGTTTGAATTTCTACTCAGAGTGTCATACAAACTCAAAGGCAGTCAGATTCATGTGCGTTATCAAGTGCAAAATAAAGGTGAAAATTTCATGTATTTTGGGATTGGTGCTCACCCTGCTTTCAATGTCCCACTCGAAAATGGAAGTTTCGAGGATTACAAATTAACCGTATCACCTGATGAATCTCGTCAATTTATTCCCTTTAATTCAGAAAATGGAACAGTACAAATCGATAAATCTGAAAATCGTCAATTAAGAGAATTGCCCCTTACTCATGAACTTTTTGCTCAAGATGCCCTGATTTACAAGTCCTCTAAAAAAATGGAAGTGACCTTGTCCAATGATAAAGATTCACGCTCAGTCAAAGTCTCTTGGGAGAACATGCCTTACTTTGGCTTATGGTCTCCTTATCCCAAAGAAGCTCCTTTCGTATGTATTGAACCTTGGTGTGGATTGACAGATGATGCCAATACAGACGGAGACATCTCAACCAAATTTGCCATTAATGAACTTGCACCAGAAGAAAAATTCAACTGTGAATATGTGATTGAAATAAACTAAAAGCGAGAACATCGCTTTTTTGTTATACTTAAATAATGAATGATATTTTTCAGATTACTCTTATTCTTGTTGCTTCTTTGGGTGCGACACTTATTTCCAGACGTATAGGAATTCCTGCTGTGGTGGGGCAGATATTGGTTGGTATTCTTCTGTCTCCATCCGTTTTTAATTTGATTCATCAGGGGCATACCATAGAAGTATTGGCAGAAATCGGTGTCATTCTCCTTATGTTTTTGGCTGGACTAGAGAGCGATCTTTCTCTCTTAAAAAAATATTTCCGTCCTTCATTATTGATAGCTGTTACAGGTGTGCTCATTCCCTTATTCACTTTTGGATTAATTCTCAAATTTATGGGATATGACCTATCTACAAGTATTTTTTATGGAATTGTCTTTGCAGCAACATCTGTGTCCATCACTATTGAAGTATTGCAAGAATATGGCAAACTTAAATCAAAGGCAGGAAATATTATCTTAGGTGCGGCAATCGTAGATGATATTATTGCTGTCATTCTTTTGTCAGTCTTTACTTCGACAAAGACCAGTTCAGGAAATTTAACCATTCAATTCTTGCTTGAAGCTGTCTTTCTTGGATTTTTAGTCTTACTTCATTTTACTCTGCCAAGACTGTGGAAATTTGTAGAAAGAATGCCCATCTTTGCAAAGAATACAACTGTTGCTCTTGTTCTATGTTTGATTCTGAGTTTACTGGCTAATTCAGTGGGCTTATCAGCAGTAATTGGCTCTTTCTTTGCAGGCTTAGCCATCAGTCAGACCGATCCCGCTCATAAGATAGAAGAGTACATTTCAGTAGTTGCCTATACTTTCTTTGTGCCTATATTCTTTGTATCTATTGCTATATCTGTGACATTCCAAGGGTTGTTCAGTTCCCCGTGGCTTGTCCTATTTTTGACCGTTTTAGCTGTTTTGACAAAGTTCATTCCTGCCTATTTATCGGGACGAATTGCTCATCTTGAATATTCAGATAGCCTTCTTATAGGAACGGGAATGATTGCCCGTGGGGAAATGGCTTTGATTGTGGCACAGATTGGACTGTCAAGCTCTATCATTGACAATCAGCTCTATTCTGAATTAGTCATTATTATTGTCTTGACTACTATTATTTCACCATTCTTGATAAAATGGTCTCTTCACAAAAATAAGAGCTAAGGAAAAACTTCTATGACGACCTATCTTCAATCTATTCAAACTGGTGTACTTATCTTTTTTTCAGTCTTGTTTGTCTCACTCATTCCCTATATGATTGTTCAATACCGTAGGATTGGGCGGGTTTCTCCTTGGCTTTTTATTGTCAATTTTTCATTTGTACTTTATCTGATTGTAGCTTTTGGGATGACGGTTTTTCCTCTACCATCGCCACAGGCAGTTGCACAGTTGACTACTCCGACTAAGAATTTGCATTTATTCTTGTTTGTAGAGGAGTTCATCAAATATTCAGGGTTTGTATTGACTGAGCCAAACACATGGAAGACAGCCCTCAAGAGTCCACAGTTTATTCAACCTGTCTTTAATCTCTTGTTGACCTTGCCTTTTGGTTTTTATCTTCGTTATCTCTTCAAAAGAAAGTTTGTCTTTACACTTATTGCCAGTTTCTTGTTGACGTTATTCTTTGAATTGACTCAGCTTTCAGCCTTATATGGACTGTATCCACGTCCTTATCGTCTCTTTGACGTGGATGATTTATTGCTCAATACTCTGGGTGCATTACTTGGATTTGGCTTGGCAATCTGGATGAGTAAACTCTTGCCAGATTTATCAGCAGTCAGGACGGAGGAGTCAAAAGTACAGTACGGGCGTCGCATGGTTGCGTTTTTTGTAGATTTCATCCTAGCGACTATTGTTGAGCTGTTGATTCCAACTCCTGTATTTGGAATTGGATATGCTCTATTTTTCCTACTTATTCCTTTGATTTTTAAGGGAACGCTTGGTCAAAAAATGTTGAGAATTCGAATTGAGCCTGCATATCGTGGACGAATTTTCCTGCAACAAGTCTTATCAATTATCAATTATCTACCCCTGATTGCATTGTTTATTTTCTTGAATCGTTCAGGAACTGTTCCTGAAGAACAATTAGGGCAGAACTATCTGATGATTCTCATTTCTCTAGGGATGAATTTATTGCCACTTGTGGATGCATTCATTGGACGACTCAGTAAAACTAATAGATTATGGTATGAAAGAATAGTCAAAACAACCATGTCCCCAGCTCCCAAAAAAGAAAGAAAAGTGCTAAAATAAAACTGTAATACAAATAAAAAGATTGGAGATATAACATGATTAGCGTACACCCTTATATCACATTAAACAACACAAAAGAAGCCTTGGACTATTACAAAGAAGTCCTTGGAGCAACAGACGTCACTCGTATGCCTGTGGGTCCTGAACAAGCAGAACAATTTGGAGTGCCTGCAGATAAAGCAGAAGAAATGACCATGCACTCACAGTTCAATATCCTTGGATCAACAATCATGGCAGCAGATAACTTCCAAAAAGTTGAAATTTCATACACAGGAATGTCAATCTTGCTCAATGTAGATGCAAAAGATGAAAAAGCAATGGCTGATGCACAAGCCTTCTGGGATCATCTTGATGCTTCAGGGAAAGTAACCGTTAATATGCCTTACGAAAAACAATTCTGGGGTGGAGCAATGGGAGATTTCACAGATGCCTACGGTATCCGTTGGATGCTTCATGCACAATAAATAAAAGAGAAACAGTGTTTCTCTTTTATTTTATAAAGAAAAAATGATAAAATATTAAAAGAATAAATCTATGGAGGAAAAATATGTCTCAATTTCAAGTTGTTGAACATCCAATGATTCAACATAAATTATCCATTTTACGTCGTAAGGACGTCTCAACCAAGGAATTTCGTGAGTTGGTCGATGAGATTGGAATGCTCATGGCTTATGAAGTGTCTCGTGATTTGCCTCTTGAGGATGTGCAGATTGAAACGCCACTCATGACCACCACTCAAAAACAACTTGCAGGGAAAAAACTTGCCATTGTGCCAATTCTTCGTGCAGGAATGGGGATGGTTGATGGGATCCTAAAGCTGATCCCTTCTGCTCGTGTGGGTCATATCGGAATGTATCGTGATGAAGAAACCATGCAACCTGTGGAGTACTTGGTTAAATTGCCAACTGATATTGCAGAGCGTCGTATTCTCTTGGTGGATCCAATGCTTGCAACAGGTGGTTCAGCTATTCTTGCCATTGACTCACTCAAGCAACGCCATGTAACGAACATCAAATTTGTCTGTCTAGTGGCAGCACCTGAGGGAGTGAAAGCTCTTCAAGAAGCTCATCCTGATGTAGATATCTTTGCTGCAGCATTGGATGAAAAGCTTAACCAACAAGGATATATCGTTCCCGGTCTCGGAGATGCAGGAGATCGTCTATTTGGAACGAAGTAAAAGTAGCTATTAATCATCAAAATAAAAGACTTTCTATAATGAGAGTCTTTTTTTGTGTTTCGTTTTTAATTATTAAAATTAAATGAGATAATTATAAGCAAATAAATATTATTAAGGAGGTAGAATATGATAAAAACAAGAAAAAGAGTGATTATATCAGGAATGATTTTCATCATCCTCATGGGAATTCTTGCTGTATTCATTAGCTATTCATTGGAGAAACGAGCTCAAGGGGTGAGCATTGATAGCACATCTGATGTTTCTGCAGGGGCGACACGCATTGATCGTGAGGATTTTAATGCTCACTTTACATTAGGAGGAGCAGTAGGGCAAAGATATTTGGATGGAGGTGCATTTAATCCAATGGGTCCTGCACTCACAGATGAACAAACCAAAGCTAAATATGATGAATCTACAGGTATCATTACCCTCACACCCAATCGTAATGACTGGGCAGGAAATTTTACACTTAATGACCGTATTTCAACCCAGCAACCTTTTGTACTTAAGGGAGCAGTATATCTAGGAGATCGAACAGATTCGGATTGGCGAGATGCAGATTGGGGAGCTAATGGAGGAACACCAAGCGGAGGAGCAGATGGTATTGGATTTGCCTTTCACCCTGAAGATGTGGGTCATGTAGGATTTACAGGAGCTAACTTAGGTATTGGTGGGCTTAAAGGGGCCATAGGCTATAAATTTGACACCTATTGGAACACTCCACAACAGAGTGATGCAGATGATAATCATCGACTCGGTTGGGATGCTGATCCGGGGAACAAAGGAGCACATACAGGCAATCCTTTTGGAGCATTTGTAGAGACGACTAGCAGTCCTATACCTGCTGGACAACCCTTACTTGACTCTGGACGGAATGCTCCATTCAATACAGAAGCAGGATTTGCAGTAGCAGACTGGAATCAAATCGCATGGTTTGATACCAGTAAACTGCTACAATCCTCAGGAGATAATCGTCGAGAGGAGATAGGAGATCCCTATCAAGGAACTGAGCGACGTACTGTAGATAATTATGGTTATGATGCCAATGAAAATAAACCTGCCAACGAACGAGATAACACCAGAGGATTCATTGATGTCATTTACAAATATGAGCCTAATAGCTTGCAAAATGGGCATGGACTACTCAAGGTCTATATGGCACAAGGCTATGTAGTCAATGCGAATTCAGCTAATACTATCACACAAGAGGACAAGGTTTATGATTTGTTAGGGCAAAAAGAGATAACATCATCAGACTCTCTGGCTCTTGCAGTATCTGCATCGACCGGAGCATTCAGAAATTTACAACAATTTAGATTTGACTACTTTGAATATTCAGGAGTCAAGCGATTGTCTATAGATAAGAAATGGGATGACAATGCCAATTACATGGGGATGCGTCCAGATGAGATAAAGGTTCAGCTGTGGGCCTCGCTTGAAGCGACAAATGAGTTGCCCGCAGTTCGTCAGCCCTATAAGGAGCCTGTAAGCATATCAGCTGCTAATGATTGGCATTACATGGTGGACAATTTACCTCAGTACAACGATCAGGGGAGAGAAATTTTCTACGATGTAACGGAACTTCCTGTATCGGGATATCAGAGTCATGTGCAAGATATTACAGCCACAGGAGATCACTCTGATCTACAGTTTGAGATTGATAATTCTCTAGCCAATCCGCTGACACTTTCAGGGGGAAAAATTTGGCTTGATGACGGAGCAGTAGATTCACGACCGAGTCAAATTTCAGTTCAATTATGGAGAAACGATAACGGTGTCGAACGACAGGTGAAGTTTGGAGAATTAGCAACAGGATACCAAGATGATTATGGACAGGTTAATCCTGAGGATGCAGTTATTCTAACAACAAATAGCAATCAAAATTGGCAATATTCATTTTCTCATTTGCCTGCACGAGAAACGGTCAACGGACAGGAGCAAGGCATTCAATATTTCTTGAAAGAAGCTCTTCCAGATAATTATAAGTCCAAATACGACTCACAAGTTATCGGGCGAGACATTGTCAATACTCCTGTTGAACAAGAAAAAGTTTTGAGATTAGAAGTTTTGAAATTGGATGAAAACTTCAACAATCCAGATTCTCCAGATTTTGGACATCCAATGCCAGATGTACAATATGAGCTTCAACCTATCAATGAGATAGGTGCGAGAGCAGAACCTCAAGGCATAGACTTACAATCGGATGAAAATGGTGTGCTCAGACAAAAAGGCAATAGTCTGATTATGGAAGACCTTGAAATTCCTTATGGCTCTACTCAGACACTAAAAATGACCCATCAGCCCATAGAAGGTTTCGGTATGAATCAGGATATATATACCATCAGCGTTTCAGATGATGGTCAACCTTCTGTCACAGTCAATCGTGGGGGAGGTTTATCAAGAAGTCAAGAACCCGTGGATTATACCTTTGAAGATGGTCTCTTAAGATTTGTTATTTATAGTGGTTTGAACTTAGACTTCCTGCTTCAAAAGGTGGATGGAGACAACCCTACATCTCATCAGATACTTAATGCAGCCTTCAATCTCTCCGAGTATAAAGGAAATCAATGGTCGGACGTTACCTCATTCAAGTCAGCCACTCAAATGCCTAACTCAGAATTTTCAAGTATAGATGACTTGTCTACAAAAGATGGAAAGCTGGATTTGTCTCAAATTGTGACAGATACACCTAATCTAAGTCGTGGAGTCATTTATAAATTGACTGAAACCAAGCAACCAGATGGTTTCCAAAAATCACTTTATTCCATTCTTGTCTATAAGGATATAGACCAGCAAGTCTATGTCAGATTGGCTGAGCAAGAGAATGGGCAACTCCTCATGAAAGATTTCAAGGATGTTTATCCTGATATGATGACTGTAAGTGAAGAAAATAGTAAGGTTCAGATTAATTTTCCTAATTATAGAGAAGTGGGAAATGGGCCTAAAAAAGAGAATGGTTCCAATGGAAAAGAACAAGAGTTCTCACCATTTGGAGTTTATGCAGGGCTAGGAGCTCTGATACTTGGAATCGCATTAGCCATACTTGCACGTGTAGGGTACAAATATAGACATAAATAAAAAAGCGATAAATTCGCTTTTTTATTTTTGGCATGGATAAACATAACGCTCTTTATAAGTGGAAAATAGGTAAAAAGGCCAGAAAAATTTGCTATAATAGGTTAAGGTGAAAAATATTAAACGTTTTGAAACTCATTCTCGGGTCAGTTTGGAAGAGGTAAACTCAACCATTGATGTACCCGAAAAGTCAGGTTTCTGGAAAAATTTCATAACTTTCTTTGGTCCTGGAGCGTTAGTCGCAGTAGGCTATATGGATCCGGGGAATTGGGTGACTTCCATAGGAGGAGGAGCTCAGTACGGTTATCTTCTTTTGAGTGTCGTTTTGCTTTCTAGTCTAATTGCCATGCTTTTGCAATATATGTCTGCAAAATTAGGGATTGTATCAGGGCTTGACTTGGCACAAGCTATACGACTTCATACAGGGAGAAAAACAGGTTTTATTCTTTGGATTATCACAGAGCTTGCTATCATGGCAACGGACATCGCAGAGGTCATTGGTTCGGCAATAGCACTTAAGCTCCTCTTTAACATTCCTCTAGTCATTGGTGTTTTAATCACTATTGTGGATGTCTTTCTTCTGTTATTCCTGATGAAATTAGGATTTAGAAAGATTGAAGCCATTGTAATTTCTCTTATATTAGTTATTATTTTAATCTTTATCTATCAAGTGGCACTAGCCAATCCTGATTTTAGTCAAATGATAGCAGGATTTGTCCCACAGACTGAGATTCTCTCTACGGGTCAGCTGACAATGGCTTTAGGAATTGTGGGGGCTACAGTCATGCCACATAATCTTTTCCTGCATTCATCTATTGCACAGACTCGTAAGTTTGATCGTAAGGATGAAGTTCAAGTGACAAAAGCTCTCAAATTTACAGCATGGGATTCTAATATTCAACTGATTGCGGCATTTATGGTAAATTGTCTCCTTTTGATTCTTGGTGCAGCCCTTTTTTACGGAAAAGCAGATAATTTGGGGACATTGACCTCTGTTTATGAGGCACTTAAAGATAAAAATATATCTGGAGCTATTGCAAGTCCTATTCTATCAACATTATTTGCTGTTGCCTTGCTTGCCAGTGGGCAGAATTCCACCATAACA
>WREM01000029.1 GCA_009779335.1 Streptococcaceae bacterium
AAATCTGCTGTAGGTCAATTTCAGAGTGATTTGAATTCAATGAATCTATCAAAAATCTATGGTTTTCCTAATCAGGGGCAAGTAAGATTTACAGAGATAGATTTCAAGAAAGGGGTATCGGATCAAGAGAAAAATTATTTAACTACGAATGGTTTTGTCAAAATAAATCAAACTAATCTTGTTCAAAAAGTAAATAGTTCCTTTTATTCTTTTTTGATAGTGCTTATAAAACTTCTTTCGTTTTTCCTTGGTTTCATTATTCTTGTTTTTTGGTTCACTTTTATTATCAAATATGTGGATAAAAATGAAAAGAAAATTGCACTTCTTAAGTTATTTGGTGCAAGTAAAGTAGAAATTATTAAAACATATTTATTTATAAATCGTAAAATATTTTTACAAACAATATCTGAGCTTGGCGGGTTATTCCTAGTTATTAATTTGGTAGATTTACTTTTTTATCATCAGAATATTTGGGTGCCTTCAGTAATAATCATTGTTCTTTCTGCACTAACAGTTATTATCAGTTTTTCAGCTATTTTTTATCTGAAATTGATAAGAATAAAAAATAGGAAAATATTGAAGCTAATTTGGATATTTATAGGGGCAATAATATTTGGAATATTAGCAATCTCTGTTTATTGGTGGAGTTTGATTGTAATAGTGATTGGATTATTTTGGTATTTATTATATCGAAAAAACCTTATGCTAAAAAGTATTTTTAAACCAAGTATTCTTAGCATTTCAATAGCACTTTCAGCGATTTTGGCAGTAATTTCAGTTATTTTTATTCTTTTTTCTGCAAGTTACCAATTTACAGCAAATAGCAAAGAACTTTTTGTTAAAACTTCTTTACCACAAGAATTGATGTTCGGAAATAAATCTGAACCACTTGATGTAAAAAAATATCCCAGTATTGAGGAACATCATATTATTAAACCAGTTTCAGGAATTCAATTTGAAAAACAAACTTATTTTCCTTACATTACTTCAACAAAATTAGATTATTATAAAACTTATAATTTACAGGGGAAATCTTATACATCTCAATCAGTATTAGTTGGGCTTGCTCTTGCCAATCAGATGAAAGTACACGTGGGTGATACTATCTCATTTAATGGAAAGAAAGAAATAGTAAGCAATATTGTTAATACAGCCGATGAAGGAGGATATGTAATTTATCTTTCAGATAATAAATATAAAGAAATCTATGGGAATTTAGGGACAAATTTTTATTTGACAAATTTATCAAAATCAGAGTTATCCAACGAGTTAGGCTCAACGCTCTATAATAAGATAAATATTGTTACAGGACAAGATTTACAGAAATATTATAGTTCGACAGTAACGATGATTTTTTCTATGATTCTAGTAATTTCTATTATCATTCTTATTGTAGCAATGATATTGAGTTACCAAATCATTGATTTGGCAATTAAAGAAGTTAAAAAAGAAATTAATATCTTACGTGGCTTTGGTTTGAATTTTAAAGAATATTTGATTGTCTTTTCTCAACAATTTATTTTCATAGTTGCTACAAGTATTTGTTTGGCTTCATATTTAATTATGATATTTAGTAATACTATTTCACGCATGATTTTGAATCAAGCACAGTTTTGGCTAATAATTAAAATCACACTTCCAATCATTGTTGCCTTATTTATTTTACTCATGTTAGCTTTTATTGTTTCTATTTTTCTTAATTATCGGACAATGAAGAAAATGAGTATTTACCAACAATATTTAGAAACATTTAGGGAGTAAAAAATGGATTGTTATATTCAAAATATCAATAGAATTTTAGGAAAAGACATAAAAACCTACGAACTTTCTTTTTTAAGCAATTATTCGATTTCTAGGTATTGGGAAGATATGAAAGCTGCTAAATCTTTTCAGACACCTTATATCTATAATTCAAGGCTTATCAATATAGATGATATTCAACAACTTTATTCAAATTTAGAATATAAAAAATTTGATAATTTTGAAAATTTTTACAACTTTATTTTTATGAATCATCAAAAATATGATATTTCTGTCAGATTGGATATGTTCTATCTTAATATAAAACATAAATCACACATGGGGGCTCATTTCATCACGATTGATTCAGTGACAGAAAATAAAATTATATTTTTTGATACTTTTCTTAAAAAAACGGAATTAAGTAAAAATGTTTTTCAACAATCAGTAGAAGACAAGAAAGCGAAAATGTCTTTTGATTATATTGTTGTTTGGACACGAAAAGAAGAAAAACAACATTTGCTAATAAATAAAATTCTTATTGAGAAAAATATACGGAAACGTATTGACTTACTAGAAAAGATCCAGTCTGATTTTGAGGAAGCAAAAGCTGTTAATCTTATAGATAATCGGATAGTATCTCTGTGTATTAAACACTCTCTTGTAGCTATGGGAATTGCTGATTTTTATCATGCAAATGGTCGATTAGAAAATGTTTTATTTATTCGAAAATACTTTTCATTTATAAAGAGTATTCCCTTTCTGAAAGTTGTGTTGAAATATAGAAGACTAAATAAAAAATATGTACAAAAATTGAAGAATAAAAAGATAGAAATGAGTGATTGGCATAATTTCATCGAAGAATATATGATAATTATTTTCTATGAGATTACTTGCTATAGAAATTTAATAGGACAGAAATTATAGGAGGTTTTATGGCAACCACAGTAAAAAATGTGGGTCATTTCAGTAAAAAGTATGATTACATTCAAACTAATGATGATAGTTATTTCTTGATTGATAAATCTACTCTTTCGCAAGTAGATAGAGTTGACATAATAGGAGAAGAAGTTCCATCAAAATTCAATAGAGAAAAAAATAAAAGCAAACAAATTCAGTTGACTGGTGTCAGTCTTATTTGTTATTTGTCTATCTGCTTTATTTTAACTTGGGTTTTTAGAAAAAATGTTTTTTTCATTATCTTTCTATGGTCATCTACCTTACATGAATTTTCTCATATTCTTACAGCTATTCGGATAAAGAGTTTTAATATTTGGTGTGGATTTGGTATCAAATATTTTATTTTTCCAATTATTTATGTAAGTAACAAAGATATTTACAAAAAAAGTAAAAATCAGCGTATTCTTTACTATTCTGCAGGGGTTCTATTTAATTTGTCTCTAGCGGTTATATGTGCAACGATAATTTATTTATTTCATATTAATAATCTAATTTTGCAATTAATAATGATTATTAATTTCAGTATGGGTATGTTTAATCTTTATCCTTTTATGTTTACAGATGGGTTTAATGTTTTCAGAGAACTTACTGAAAGGTATGATTTAAGAGAAATTCTAGTGCAAAATCGATTTAATCTTAAAAAATTGTCTCATAAAGGAAAATTTTATTTAATTTATGGCATATTCAGTTTAGGGACTTTTGTTATTTCAATTATGCTATTAATTACACAAATAATTAAACAAATAATCAGCCTAGGCTGATTATTTGTTTCCCTTTCACTCCAAATAAATTTGTGAAATTCTTTCTTCCATTAATGAAAAAATAGTGCAAAAATGCTTGTATCACCTGAACAAAATTTGTGAAAAAATAAGGTAAAAATAATCTGTGTTTTCCTTTGACTTTAATAGAAAATAGGTCTATAATTGCCTATGTATAATAATTTGCGAAATTTCGCACAATATAGAAAGAGGTCTTTTATGGATATTACATTGAACGCACTCAAAGCAGTTGCGATTGGTATTGGTGCTGCGGGTGCCGCTATTGGTGATGGTATTGTCGTGGCTGCGTTTATCAACGCAATCGCCCGTCAACCTGAGATGGAGGGTAAACTCCGTACAAATATGTTCCTTGGTATCGGTCTTGCCGAAGGGATGTTTTTCGTGGCCTTGGCTATGGCCTTCGTCTTCTAATAAGAATGCACAAATCGTTTAATTATTAGAATAAGGAGGAACTCGTATGGAACAAAATCCCGTACTACACATAGGTTCGCTTTATTTCTCGGCAACATTGCTTTATATGTCAATGCTAACGATGATTATCGTGTTTGGATTGACTTTTTGGGCAAGTCGTAGAATGGCTGTTCGACCTACGGGTAAACAAAATGTCTTAGAGTACGTCATCGAGTTGACAAATGGTATAGGTAAAGAAAACCTTGGTAACCGTGAAGCTCCTCGTTTCTCACTCTTGAACTTTGTTCTATTTTCTTTCCTACTCATTTCCAATAACATTGGTCTGATGACACGTATTGTTATTCCTAAGAATGGTGTGGATTTAAGCTATTGGTCATCGCCAACAGCTAACTCATCCTTTACCTTGACTCTTGCAGTTCTCATCATGTTACTTGCCAACTTTGTTGGGGTAGCTAAGTTTGGATTTGGAAAGTATGTCAAGAATTCATTCATCAAGCCCCCTGCATTCATGATTCCCTTGAATATCATTGAAGAGTTTACCAATACTTTATCATTGGGTCTTCGGATTTATGGGAATATCATGGCAGGAGAAGTCATGCTTGGTTTGATCTGTAATTTAGGACTTATCGGTTACTGGTCAATGCCTATTGGTATAATACTGGGTGTATTATGGATTGCATTCTCGATTTTCATTTCAAGTTTGCAAGCTTATGTATTTGTCCTTTTGACAAATATTTACATCAGTCATAAAATTTTAGAAGAACACTAGGAAAGGAGTAGAATTTATGATGACACTTTTATCAGCTGCTCCAAATACAGTTTTAGGTAATATCATTATTGCCAGCTTATCATTCATCATTGTGATTGTATTGATTCGTACATTTGCTTGGAAAAATATCACAAGCATTTTTGAAGAACGTGCCAATAAAATTAACAAAGATATTGATACAGCAGAAGCTGCAAAAAATGAAGCAGAAGAATTAGTAAAACAACGTACAGAAGAACTTGCAGGTTCAAAAGCTGAAGCTGCAGGAATCATAGAAACAGCTAATGATACAGCCAATCAAAACCGTGCCAAAATCTTAGCTACTGCAAATGATGAGGCTTCTGCTACAAAACAACGTGTAAAAGAAGAGATTGAACAGGAACGTAAGGAAGCACTTCACTCTGTTAAGGGCGATGTTGCGGACATCTCTGTTGCAATTGCTGAAAAACTCATCGGACAATCCCTTGACAAATCAGCACAATCTCAACTTATTGATAGCTATTTAGCTAAACTTGGAGAGTAGGTGACTTAATGACTACAGTCAATGCTCAAAAATACAGTAAAGCTCTATTAGAAGTCGCACAAGAAAAAAATCAGTTGGAAGCCATATTGGCAGAGGTCAATGAACTTAATCAACTTTTTCATGACAATAATTTAGATCAGTTTTTCTCTAATGAGGTTTATTCATTTGAAGCTAAATCACAAGTGATTGATACGTTGCAGAAGACAGCTTCTGACATTATGAAAAACTTCCTCTCAACTGTGCGTGCCAATGGTCGCATGACTGAATTATCTGCTATCTTTGCTGAAATTAAAAACACAGCAGACGAGATGTTTAAGATTGCTCAGGTTGAAGTCCTATCAAGTGTGGCACTCACACCTGAACAAATCAGTCAGTTTGAGAAGATGGCAAAAGCTAAATTTGATCTTAATGAAGCAAAAATCATTAATACTGTAGATGAAAAAATCCTAGGTGGTTTCTCAATCGAGAGTCGTGGGAAAATTATTGATGCTACAGTAAAAACACAACTAGCGAAAATCGCTAAAGAAATAATATAGAAGGGAGCAAATCTTTTGGCAATTAATGCAAATGAAATCAGCTCGCTGATTAAACAACAAATTGAAAACTTTACACCAGATTTTGAAGTTGCTGAAACTGGTGTCGTTACCTATGTAGGTGACGGGATTGCTCGTGCCTATGGACTCGAAAATGCAATGAGTGGAGAACTACTTGAATTTTCAAATGGTGTTCTAGGTATGGCACAAAATTTAGATGCCACAGACGTTGGTATCATCGTACTTGGTGATTTCCTCTCTATTCGTGAAGGGGACACTGTCAAACGTACAGGTAAAATCATGGACATTCCAGTTGGGGAAGAATTGATTGGGCGTGTTGTAAATCCTTTGGGACAAGCTGTTGATGGAATGGGAGAAATCAATACTGGAAAAACTCGTCCCGTTGAATCAAAAGCACCCGGAGTTATGCAACGTCAATCTGTCTTTGAACCCCTT
Organism: Streptococcaceae bacterium; assembly: GCA_009779335.1. Classification (GTDB taxonomy): domain Bacteria; phylum Bacillota; class Bacilli; order Lactobacillales; family Streptococcaceae; genus Lactococcus. The sequence goes on from WREM01000029.1 coordinate 6,169, forward strand.
CAAACAGGATTGAAAGCCATAGATGCCCTTGTTCCTATTGGGCGTGGTCAACGTGAGCTTATCATCGGAGATCGTCAAACAGGGAAGACTTCGGTTGCCATTGATGCAATCCTTAACCAAAAAGGGCAAGATATGATTTGTATCTATGTCGCTATTGGTCAGAAAGAATCAACTGTTCGTACACAGGTTGAAACCTTGCGTAAGCTTGGGGCTATGGATTATACTATCGTCGTAACAGCTGCTGCTTCTCAACCTTCTCCACTCTTGTATATCGCACCTTATGCGGGTGCAGCTATGGGTGAAGAATTCATGTACAATGGAAAACACGTGCTTATCGTTTATGATGACTTATCTAAACAAGCCGTGGCTTACCGTGAACTTTCACTCTTGCTCAAACGCCCACCGGGTCGTGAAGCTTATCCGGGGGATGTCTTCTATCTCCATTCACGTTTACTAGAACGTGCGGCTAAACTTTCTGATGAAATGGGCGGTGGATCAATGACTGCATTGCCATTCATTGAAACACAAGCAGGAGACATCTCTGCTTATATCGCAACAAATGTTATCTCTATCACAGACGGACAAATCTTCCTTGAAAATGATCTTTTCTACTCAGGAGTCCGTCCAGCCATTGATGCAGGATCATCTGTATCTCGTGTTGGGGGAGCGGCTCAAATCAAAGCCATGAAGAAGGTGGCAGGGACACTTCGTCTTGACCTTGCTTCATTCCGTGAATTAGAAGCCTTTACTCAATTTGGTTCTGATTTGGATGAAGCGACTCAAGCCAAGCTAAATCGTGGTCGTCGTACAGTAGAAGTATTAAAACAACCACTACATCAACCTTTAGCAGTTGAAAAGCAAGTTCTGATTCTCTACGCATTGACACACGGTCATTTAGATGATGTGCCTGTTGCTGATATTCTTGACTTTGAAGAAAAAATGTTTGACTTCTTTGATGCCAACTATGCTAATCTTTTGAATGTCATTACTGAAACAAAAGATTTGCCTGAAGAAGCTGATTTGGATGAAGCCATTAAAGCATTTAAGAAAACAACGAATTATGTTGAGAAAGATTAAGGGAGGTGACCTATGGGAGCTTCACTTAATGAAATAAAAACAAAAATTGCATCAACAGCAAAAACCAGTCAAATCACGGGTGCCATGCAAATGGTCTCTGCAGCTAAATTGCAAAAATCAGAGAAATTTGCCCGTACATTCCAGATCTATTCTGAGAAAGTACGCAAAATCACTACAGATTTGGTTTCTTCTGATCATGGACCATCCAATAATCCCATGATGATTAAACGAGAAGTGAAGAGAACAGGATACCTTGTCATCACATCTGATCGTGGACTTGTCGGAGGATATAACTCTAACATCTTAAAATCAGTTCTGAATATCATTAAGACAAAACACAGCAATGAATCCGAATATTGTATTCTTGCATTGGGTGGAACTGGAGCAGACTTTTTCCGAGCTCGTGGGATTAAAATCGCTTACGAACTTCGTGGGTTATCTGATAATCCAAGTTTTGGAGAAGTCAATGCTATTGTTAGAGAAGCGGTCAGTCAATATCAAAATGAAGAATTTGATGAGTTACTTGTCTGCTACAATCACCATGTCAATTCATTGACAAGTGAGGTACGCATGGAAAAGATGCTTCCTATCTCATTTGACAATGAAGAAACACAAGTAGAGAAGTCATACGCTAGCTTTGAGTTAGAGCCTGATCGTGAAGCCATTCTTAATCAACTCTTGCCACAATATGCTGAAAGCATGATTTATGGTTCAATAGTTGATGCAAAGACAGCTGAACATGCAGCAGGAATGTCTGCCATGCGTACGGCTACTGATAATGCAAAAACGGTCATTAATGACCTCACTATCCAATATAACCGAGTACGTCAAGCCTCAATCACACAAGAAATTACAGAGATTGTCGCAGGGGCGTCTGCATTGGATTAATAAAAACGAGGAGGAAAAAATTTGAGTTCTGGTAAAATCACTCAGGTCATCGGCCCTGTCGTTGACGTAGAATTTGGCTCTGATGCCACATTACCTGAGATTAATAATGCCCTCATCGTCTATAAAGACGTTGACGGTCAAAAAACAAAAATTACTTTAGAAGTGGCTTTGGAACTTGGAGATGGTGCAGTCCGTACTATCTCTATGGACTCAACCGAAGGTTTGATACGTGGACTTGAAGTCCTTGATACAGGTAAACCTATAAATGTTCCTGTTGGTAAAGCCACACTAGGACGTGTATTTAATGTCCTTGGAGATGCCATTGATGGAGGGGAAGCATTTGCTGAATCAGCAGAACGTGAACCTATCCATAAAAAAGCACCGTCATTCGATGAGTTGTCAACAGCTAATGAAATCCTAGTTACAGGAATTAAGGTCATTGACTTGCTAGCCCCTTATCTTAAAGGTGGGAAAATCGGTCTTTTCGGTGGAGCAGGAGTTGGTAAAACAGTCCTTATCCAAGAATTGATTCACAATATCGCACAAGAACACGGGGGAATCTCTGTATTTACTGGTGTTGGAGAGCGTACTCGTGAAGGGAATGACCTTTATTTTGAAATGAAGGAATCTGGCGTTATTGAGAAAACTGCCATGGTATTTGGACAAATGAATGAACCACCCGGAGCACGTATGCGTGTTGCCCTTACTGGTTTGACGATTGCTGAGTATTTCCGTGATGTAGAAGGTCAAGATGTCTTGCTCTTTATTGATAATATCTTCCGTTTCACTCAAGCAGGATCAGAAGTATCTGCCCTTTTGGGTCGTATGCCTTCTGCCGTTGGGTATCAACCTACACTTGCTACCGAAATGGGTCAACTTCAAGAACGTATCACTTCAACCAAGAAAGGTTCAGTTACATCTATTCAAGCCATCTATGTCCCAGCCGATGACTATACTGACCCAGCTCCAGCCACAGCATTTGCTCACTTGGATGCTACAACCAACTTGGAACGTAAATTGACACAACAGGGGATTTATCCTGCCGTTGATCCATTGGCATCATCATCACGTGCCCTCTCTCCTGAAATTGTCGGAGAAGAACACTATGAAACGGCTATGGAAGTCCAACGTGTCCTTCAACGTTATAAAGAATTGCAAGATATTATTGCTATTCTTGGGATGGATGAATTGTCAGATGACGAGAAAACACTGGTTAATCGTGCCCGTCGTATCCAATTCTTCCTTTCACAAAACTTTAACGTTGCTGAGACATTTACAGGGATTCCGGGATCTTATGTTCCTGTTGAAAAGACAGTGACTGATTTCCGTGCCA
>WREM01000030.1 GCA_009779335.1 Streptococcaceae bacterium
ATCTTTCTTTACAGCCTACTGTCTATCAGCTTAACAAAGGAGACAAGCTTCGACTGGTTCTTTATTCTACAGATTTTGAACATACCATTCGTGATAATAGAGAAGTAACCTATCAGATTGATTACTCCGAAAGTAAAATTATTTTATCTAGATAAGATAGATAAAAAGAATAACAAAGTACCCAATGAGTGCTTTTTTTATTCTCCTTAACTCTTCAAGTAGAGCGTATAATTTTTCCCCCTTAGTTGGGTCAGTCATTTGAAGCACGACATTCGTATTGTCTACCTTGGTTCCGTTGGTTGCTGTGATGTCATAACCTGACAATCCTGCATCAGACCATTTGACCGGTGCACCTGTGTCTTTGTTGTACAAGGTCCACTCAGAGTCTTTCAATGAGGAAGCCCCTTGTGTCGTTGTAGAATCCGTGTCCGCATCCTTCTTGTTCAATGTGGTTTCACCGAGACCAACGACTTTGACGTTGAGGGTACCTGATAATTTTACTGGATCAGTATCTGGATGGAGAAGATTTTGTCCAACTGTTTGATCAGGATTAACTGTTCCATAAACAACTGGAGATGAATTGAGACCAGATGCTGTCATAGCTGTAATTGAACTTGTTGTCCCAACGGCGGAAGATGGGGCAGATACATTGAGTGTGTCCCCTGATTTAGTCCCAGTGAGTCCATTTGTTCCTGAAATATAATTTTGAGGGAACCACGTTCCAAGGTTACCATTAGAGTCCGTTACGCTAGAGTTTGTTCCTGCAAGAACGGTGAGTGTTTGGTTATTGAAACTTAACCCATTCATGAATTGGTCAGTGGCTTTTTGGATATTGTCACGCCATGTATAGACATCCGACGCATTAAGTCCACCTTGGTCTTGAGTGATAGTAACTGTTGCACCCTCACGTTCCCAAATAGAAGTCTGTGCTCCTTGTTGGATATTAATATTAGAGAACGCATTGTGTTGAACATCTGCGATGTAGGTATCCATGTACACACGATCTTTGACATCTTGTGAGAAACCGTCCCATGTTGGAGAAGGTAACCCTACATTCGCATTTGCACTAGAATTCAATGAGGTAAATGGGTCTACACAATAAGCGTCTGCGAGTGAACCATCTGTTCCTTTAACCCCTAACTTGAAGATTCCTTCTGTGGCTGTTTGACCGGCAAAAGCTCCTGCTTTACCTACAAGATTCCATTGTCCGTAGTTGTTCCCACCGACTCCGGCAGAACCTGATTGTCCGTTTGGTCCATTGACATATACCGTAGCAGAACCAGTTATGCGAGTGTTAGCATTGGCTGATTGAGCGTGTTGAATGGCGAAGGCTCCACCTATCAAAACTGCGATTGCAGAAGCTGATGTGAGCCATACCTTTCCTCTTTTCCACGTTTTGAAACGTGATTGTTTCGGCTCTGTTTGAGCCTGCGATAATTTTTTCTTAAACTTTAACATACGAAAAAATCCTTTCTATTTCTATTTGATAATCACATCGAGTGTTAAAGAACTCCACGTGTCTTCATCATTATATGTAAATGAAAAAATCAGAATCAGAATTCCTCTTTTTTGAATATAAATCACTAATAAGAAAAGAAAAACCGAAGTCGTTTAGAGCCGACTTCGGTTTATTTGTTTGACTTTTTTTGTTTGACACAATAAAACAAGGAGGATTATCATCCATCTCTAACTAGATGACGAAATAATTATATCAGGTTCTATAATTTAAAAGAACATTTCTCCTTTTCTAACAATTTCATTGCATTTTGAACAATGATGAATGAACAGTCAGATAAAAATAGGTCTATCCGACAGTTTCTAAACTATTTTTCTGACGTTCTAATTTTGAAATGAGACGACAAAAAAAGCAGTTATTGAACTGCTTTTATTTCCCTGTTGTAATCAAGAAATACTGACTATATTCACACTCAACGGTCGCAAGGAGATTGTCCTCTGACCATAAAGTCAACTCTTGTTCTTCTAAATCAACTTTCATATCTCTGACATCATAAAAATGATGAGAACTTATGCCAGTCTCGTTTGAACCATTTATCTGATTAGGTTCCATTAACGTTAAAAACAGACTAGCCCAATATTCATAAACAGAAAATAACAGTGTAAATTTTACATTTCCTTTCGTTGAACGTACTGAATATTGCCCATCTCCGGGATTATCATACGTGCTTTCTACATCAACTTCAAAGAGTTGAATGAGTTCGTCGTTATTAACTTGTGTAAATGGTGGTTTATTTGATTCCATATCTTTTCCTTACTTTATATTATTATGAGGATACGCCGTAATAACATCCCCATTTTTATTGGTTACTGCCCTATCCTTGAATAAAATTACATAATATCAGACCAAAATTCAACTTCTTTTATAGATGAGAAATCAAAATCTTTCCATTCCAAAATTTTAGACTCAATTTGAATTTATCGCCCATGGTTATCTAAATACTTTTTCAAAATTTGAAGAGATTTTTCAATCGCTTGTGCATTATTTCCGTGTGAACCGTCATATTTCAAATAATCTGATTCTTCAGATGAAACTACACCATCTAGCCCATCATATCTGATCCCATTTTTATCAATATAAGGAGCCCATCCTTCTGTATCTAAAGACTTTACAAAAATAGAGAAAGCACCACCAGCCCCTCTATACATCATACCTTCTGTACGAGTATCACTTATTGTCAGTATTGCTAGATTATCATGATAATTGATAATTAAACGAAAATCATCATACCAATCTTTTCCATTTTCAGTATATTGATAACTTTCTTTGATAACATATTTTTCCCCAAATATAGAGTTTAATGCAGTTATAACATTAATATATCCGATTGATTTTATTGTGTGTAAAGGTAATTTTACATCATCTTTCATTTCTTTTATCCTTTCGTTAAATGCCACAATCCATCAGATGAAGGAGATTTAGGAATAGAATATCCATTAGATTTTAACTCTTTCAACTCTTCAATGTAGGACTTTCCAAGATTAGTATCATAGGGATTAGTACTCAACACAAAATCATTTCCTTGTTTAATTTTATGGTCTAACCATGCTGTGTTGACTTGCTGTCCTGCATTAGGTACACGTGAATTTAAGCTTCCATAAGCGTTTCCCATGTCATAGTAATTGTATTTACTGAGATATGCTTGTTGCTCATAAGAGCTTGCATCGGGTTTCCATCCTCCTAACAATGTAGTACTTGCATTATTATGATGTCGTAAATACAATTAATCATTGTTCAATAAACTGCTTATTCAATTCATCATCAAGAACTCTAAAATTATGTTCAATATTTTCTTCTGTAGAACTTTCAAATCCAGTAAATAATTTTTGCGACGTTAAATTTCTTAGATTAATAAAGTTCCCGTGTTTTTTAATATTAAAACCAATTATAGATCTATCATAAGTAATCTTTATCTCTATTTTGTTATAAAGAACAACAAAGACTTCAAACTCATCAAAAGGTATATCATTAAATTTTTCATTGATTGAGGTGCAACTATCTCCCCAAAATTTTTTTATCATTTTATTAATCTTTTCTAAATTATTTTTCCCTTCACCGCTTAACATACCACTTTCCTCCCTCTTTCATTATATTTTTGTCTGTTAAATTAAGTCTTGACTTGAGATACTTCCATTCCTCTTCAAGAGCTGAATCTGGATAATTTATTGGATTATGTGAGAACTCAATTTTCTTACCTGTTGATATAGCATTATCAAGAGCTGGTTTATTGAATAATTCAAACATATCTTTATCTGTCAAATTATACTGACTTTTCACTTCATTCCATTCACTCCCCAAATCAAAGTAATTAGAACTTGTACCATTAGCCTCTTTTACATAAGAGATGCCTCCATCAGAGTATTTCCCTAACATCATTGTATCGGAATTTATACTTTTAAGTGAAGCATTAAATATTTCTCAGAAGACATCAAGCGGGAAAATTATGGGATAAATTTATTTTTTTATTTTTTTGATTTAGAGTTCAAGTTTTTTGAAAAATTATCAAAAATCTCATTAAATTCATCACGTTGATGTTTTATTTCCTTTCGTTCATATTTATCTTCAATACTAGATAAATTTTCCCATTTCTTATCTCTCCATTTCTCGATATTTTCCTTTAAATTAATAAATTTCTGAAGACTAGAAATGTTGTTTGTTTCTTCTAAAATCCCTGTAAGAGAACGTAACAGTTCTCCCTCATACATTTCTCCAGATTGAGGATCATTACTAATCATTTCAATTGCACGATTTGTAGCAAATTCCTGTATTTCTCCATGAAAAATACCTGTTTGTCTGATAATTCGAGCAATATCACCTTCATTAAGCTCATCTTCTGATTTGTTTATTACAGAATTATACCACTCAATTAAACTACTTGTGGACTTTCCCGTATCTGGCGTAAGTCCATATTTTTCTTTCAATAGCATCATTATTTTATACCTCCATAAGGTGCAAACAATTGTTCAATTCTAGACATATATGAATTAATTTTCAATGAACTTGTTTCTAAAATTCGACGTGTTTCTGCATTTAAATTGGGATTTTTAAGCATATCATTTATCCCTTTTTTACTATTTGATAGTGATTGATATGAATTTCTCATTTCTTGTTCATGATCAAAATATCCTCCAGTACTATTAGGTACAGGGTCTCCCTTTAAGTCTCTTAGCGTACCACTAAAATCTGATTCTTTCAAGTTATGAGATATTGTATTTTCTGCAGTTTTCAACCTGCTTACTTGTGCTGAAGTTAAAAGTCCTTCTTCCGTGGCTCGTGCAATAGAACTCTCTGTAAGATCAAAAATAAAACCTTCGGAAATAGTACCATCTCCAACTGCTTCTCCAACACCAATTTCTGGCTGTGCAAGAGCTGCTGCTATAAAGAGTGCTTGAACTGTACCTTCCGCCGCAATCTGACCCTTGAGCTTTTCTATGGCTGAACTGACAAAGAAATCGGATTGAATCTTAGATTCTGCGAGAGATAAAGTTTCGGTCGCAGAATCATCATATTTTCCATTCTCATCATAGAGGTAATAGAAGTGAGGGTCTCTGGCATTATAGTCTGCTCCCGCCCCTGCCATCGGTCTAACGGTATAAGTGGTCATACTCCAATTAATATCAGGTATATCTTTACCAAAGAATGAAAGAAAAGCTGGACTATAACGATTCCCATATTTATCCATCATATAGAATTGAGATTTTCCTATAATATCTCCATTGGTAGGAAATCGGTCATCTGCCTTGTAGTCAATCTCACTATAAGTGAAAGCTAAAGGATTGGCAATAATATCATGAATCCCTCTGATTAAGGCATCTCCTTCCTGATTGGGACCAAGCCAATCCGCAAAACTATTCAGATGAATTAAGGCATCTTTTTGATAATTGTCATATTCCGCATTGATATAAGAAACATAGTCTTTCTTCCCATTCTTATCCCAACCCTTTGTGTCAAGGAAGTCAAGCTCTATCAGTATCCGTGCTTTATATTCCTTTATCTGACTAGCGTTCATTCCCTTTGTATTTAATGTATTAAGAATTTCAGCATTTTCAATTTGTTGTGCCTTGCTTTGTTCACTGTCATACTCTGTATTCAAATCCTTTGCCCAACTGGTATCGGTAAGTAGGAAGTCCCCGTTCTTATAGGTGTTACTTCCTCCTTGCCCCAGAGCTTTAACCGCTTTGTTTAAGGATTTTTTGATTGCTTCTGCCTCATTGTATGCTCCATTGACTGCGGTCTTGAAGTTTTGAATGGCTTGGAGTTGCTTCGCAAATTCTTTAACCAGTTGTTGGTCATTGGTGATTTGGTCTCTCAGAGAGTTACAATAGATAGTAACCATAGGAGCTGTGATGGGATTACGCTTAAATTCAGAGTTATTCCATGTTTGATAGTCGTATTGGGTCTGCTTAATCATCTCATTAAGACTATCGATGGTAGATTGGACTTGATTAGAATCCAATTCCCCATAATGATAGTTACTCAAAGCGGAGTTAAGTTTGGCATTGCCGACAATCAAAGCATCATTGTATGCGATGGTTCCTTTGATGAGTGAGACGATGGCTTGATTGGCAAGATTCTTCGCTGCCTCCCATGTCTTTCCTTTGTGTTGACTTTCATTTCCAAAAGCCTGCACTTGCTTAAGGACACTTTGCAAACTGTGATTATCTTGAGAGAGATTTTTTCCTGAATCGATGATGGCTTTGATTTCAGCAGGATTGATTTTGGTCATCTCTTTCTTCTTCTTTCTCTCTCTAGCTCATCTCTTTCTTTGGATAGAGATTGGCGTTTCTTTGTAATTGCTTCTTTCCCTGTATCTGCTTGTCGCAACTCTCTGTCTCGTTTTTGCTTTCTTTTAACATCTCTGATGTGAGCTTCTTGTGCAAATGATTTGGTCTTGGAGTCCTTGGTGGTATGATAGAGTTCTTCAAATAAGCTGTCTCTCTTTCGCTCACGGTTTTGAAGACCCGCTTCTAGTGTTTTGAACTTACGTTCAAAAGATTGAAGAGCAGAGATTTGATCTTCTTTGATTTGTATGGGGGTTCTTCTTTCCATGATTGCTCCTTACTTTTGTGCTGCTTTTTTATCTTCTGCGACAATCTTGTCTTTAGCCTCACCAATGTCTTTAGCGAAGTTTTTAACCGTATTTTTGGTGTTTTCAACATAATCATGACTTTGCTTGTTATAAGTGGCACCTTTTACAATGTCCTCGATGTCTGTATAAGAGACTGTGACATTTGACTGGGTTTCATTGAAATTCGTTGCTTTATTCATGGTATCCGCATGACTTTGAATTAACTCTGGAATCGTTTGAATTTCTGACATGACTCTCTCCCTAAAACATATTTATTTCAATTCAATTATAATACTTTTAACATCAAATTACTTTCTTCAAAATTGTATTGGATACTCTCATAAAATAAAACTTCACCTCAAAATGAGGTGAGGTTAATATGGGGAGTTAGGCAACGTATTGTGAAACTCCGAAACGTGTAGTATGTCCGGTTTGTTGAAAGTAATGATAAGAATTTGCGTTATCCCATGCGTCGACAATATTAAGTGCAGTATAATAACCATCTATTCCATCTTGTTGCCAAATAATTTTACCAGTTACGGTATCCTGTTCCCATGCACGATATAAAATTTTGGGTTGTGATGGAGCTGGCTTTGCCGGAGCAGACGGCGTTGGATTAGAGGCGGCTGGTGTAGATGGTGTGGCACTTCCTGTGTTTCCACCTGTTGCCCCACCTGCGTATTGATTAGATGTGCCTGAGTTCCCTGCATTTGAGTTACTTGCTACACTGTTATCAGAGGCGTTATTGCTTGCGGAAGCTGCCGCAGCTTTCGCCGCATTAGCACTGTCTGCTTGCTTCTTACTTGCGGCTAACTTGGCTTCTAGATCTGCTTTGAGCTTGGCATCATTCTTATCTGTCAATTTCGCTACTGCTGCCTTGGCAGAGTTATATTTCCCAGTGTTCATGGCATCTTTTTGATAATCAGAGACCAGTTTTGTCGCAGTGTTGATGTTTGTGAGACGAGATTTCAGTGCATTGTATTCTTTTGTGAGTTTATCTTTCACGTCAGAATCTTTTACTTTGTCTAACGCTGTTTGAGCTGAATCCAAGTTCTTTTGATTTAGAGTTGTTGTCGCAGTTGCCATCGCTTGAGTTGCTGCGGATTCTGCATCTTTTTCAATCTGTGCAGACTGATCTGTACTCGATGTGTTCGTTGCCTTGGTATTATTCCCACACGCCGTTAAAAGCATGGTAGAAGATAAAGCAAGTGTTGCGATTGTTACTAATTTAGTTTTGTTTGTCATATAGACTCCTTTGTTTGTTCACGCTTAATATTTTGAAATTTCAGACACAAAATGCCCGCAAAGCCTATTATATACCCCCCCCCCCCGACTTTGTCAAGCCTTACGAATGCTGGTCTCATGTGTGGATTTTTGCTCATTTTTCAACTCTTGTTCTGTCAACGCTTTTATGATAAAATAAATATGTTGAGATGAGTACATAAAAAGCCATGCGTCTGTTAACGCACAGCGTGCTCTTTATTCTCTGCTATGTTGGTACACTAGATTATTCTAGTGTTTTTTTCTACCTTGAATGTATAAACCTGCTTCAACAATAATTAACATTATTGTTAGAATGTCATGAATACTTATCAAGACTTAACCTTTCATAGCAGAGAAGCGACAACATTATCATTCGCCTCACCTCCAAAACTAGTATAATATGCGAGGTGGGCATGCAGAATAATGAAGAGCTACAGAAAGTTTTTTTACTTTCATACTCTTTAGTACGTAAAATATTTTAGTTGTCGCAAATAAAAAAACTACTTTCGTAGTTTTTTTATTTTATCGCTCCATCTAGGTGTTCCAAGACTTTCTCTTTTCCAAGAAGAGCGATGGTTTCCGGCAATTCTGGTCCGTGCATGACTCCTGATACAGCGATACGGATAGGCATGAAGAGGTTTTTCCCTTTAATTCCTGTTTCTTTTTGCACCTCTTTGATGAGAGGGAAGATGTTTTCAGTGATGAAATCAGCATCTGCAAGTTTTGCCACTTTCTCACGGAAAGCTTTCAATACTGTTGAAACGGTCTCTTCTTTCATGACTTCTTCTGCATCAGCTGTTAAGGCAGGAAAATCTCCAAAGAATAAGTCTGTGAGTTCAATGATTTCTTCCCCATATTTCATCTGTGGTTGATAGAGTTTGACTAATTCTTCTGCACGGTCATCCAATCGTCTAGATTTTTCCAAGAAAGGTTGAGTCAACTCAAAAATCTTATCAAATTCTGCATTCTTGATGTAGCTATTATCTAGCCATTCTAATTTTTTTTGATCAAAGGCTGCAGGAGATTTAGACAAACGATTTTCATCAAAAAGATGAATCAATTCTTCTCTAGAGAAGATCTCATCTTCTCCACCGGGATTCCATCCCAACAAAGCAATAAAGTTGAAGATGGCTTCAGACATGAAGCCTTTCTTACGATAATCTTCTATGAATTGAAGAGTATTGGTATCACGTTTTGACAGTTTTTTCCCTGTTTCAGAGTTGATGATGAGGGTCATGTGTCCAAATTCTGGAGCAGTCCACCCTAGAGCCTCATAAATCATCAGTTGCTTCGGTGTATTGGCAATATGATCATCTCCACGAATGACATGTGAAATCTGCATATCATGGTCATCAACAACGACGGCAAAGTTATAGGTTGGGTATCCATCACGTTTTTGGATGACCCAATCTCCACCGATGTTGCCACCTTCAAACTCGATATCACCTTTAACCATGTCTTGCCACTTGTAGATGGCAGATTCATTGACTGAGATACGCACAACAGG
>WREM01000031.1 GCA_009779335.1 Streptococcaceae bacterium
CTTGAAGACATCTGTAAGAAAGGCTTTGTCACGCACATCTCCCTCATAAAAACGCACAGAATCTGGAACTGCATCACGATGCCCTGTCACTAGATTATCCACCACAGCCACATCATAGCCTCGCGAAATAAGCATATCTACTGCATGACTCCCCACATATCCCGCACCACCTAAAATCAAAACAGCCATTAATTTTCTCCTTTTACTTTCTTTCAGCTTTATTATACCATATAAGAAAAAAATCAGAGTCTAGGCTCTGACTGTTTGTGCTTTTCCATTTTCACTATAAAGATTGATTAAGCCTGCACCTGATTTACGAATCATATCTCCCGGCTCAACGGCTTGCGGGACATCAATATAGAGAATCTCCATAGGATTAGGGGCACGATCAACTGGTCCTTCATCATTGCGGAGATTTTGAACAGTTGTTTCATAGTGGCGGAATCCCGGTCCGTAAAATTCGATAACATCTCCTTTTTTGATGACATTACGCTGACGGATTGTTGCAACCATTGTCTCTGAGTCAAATGAAACTACTTCTCCTACGAATTTGTATTCAGGGATTTTACGACGGGCACCAAAGAGCTGTTTATTCTCATCAGGCGTTTCATAATAGAATCCTGTATCCAGCTCACGCTGTGCCACTTTCCAAAGCTCATCGACTAATTCTTGCTTGATGGCTTCAAATGTTTCTGGACTTTCGAGATAGGCATCAATGGCTTTTTTATAGACCATCGAAACGGTAGACACATAGTGAATAGACTTCATACGTCCCTCAATCTTCAGGGAATTTACTCCATTTTCAATCATGTCAGGAATATGCTCAATCATGGACATATCCACAGCAGACATAGAAAACTCCTCCTCTACCTGTCCTTCAATAGACTTGCGTTGACCAAAGGGCATATCATAAAGATCGTACTTCCATCGGCAAGACTGTGAACATCCTCCACGGTTAGCATCACGCATGGACATATAGTTGGATAAGACACAACGCCCTGAATATGAAATACACATGGCACCATGCACAAAGGCTTCAATCTCTACATCTGTATGCTTGCGAATCTCAGCTAACTCTTCCATGGAAACTTCACGAGCCAACACGACACGTTCTAATCCTTGATTTTTCCAAAATTCAAGCGTTTCATAATTGGTTGCGGAGGACTGTGTAGACAAGTGAATAGGTAATCCCGGTGCTTCTGCTGCACAGATAGCAATCAGAGCAGGGTCTGAGACAATGACTGCTGAAATTCCAATATCACGCAGGGTACGGAACCATTCTCCAGCTCCTTTTTCATTTCCTTCATGTGTGACCATATTGGCTGCTACATAGACCTTTGCCCCATGTTCTCTAGCAAAAGCAACCCCTTCTGCCATTTCTTCAAAGGTGAAGTTCCCCGCACGAGAACGCAACCCATAGGCTTGTCCTCCGATATAAACGGCATCTGCACCATATTCAATAGCAACTTTTAATTTTTCTAAAGTCCCTGCAGGTGATAGCACCTCAGGACGTGTATAATTTTTTTGCATTTTTTTCTCCGATTTGTTTTACAACAACTTCAATTTTCAAGATTGTAAGTTTGTAACTTTTTTATTTTGATAAGGTCTGCCGACCAAAACTTATTGATTGTTTTTATTTCACATCATTAGGATCTAAATCATAGAAACCATGAGAGAGCGTTCGCCCTTCAGGATGGATTTTTCTGACTTCTTCCTCCAATTGAAAGGCTTTGTCAGAAGTAAATTCTCCTGATTCAACCCATCGCTTAGCTTGAATATAGAGTTTGACTACCTGAACAAATTCATTTCCTCGAGTAAAGATACCATCCAACTTCCAATGGTTAAATCCCATATCCACTAAATCTGCTAATTCTGTCATCATATTCAGATCATCATTAGCATAAACATGAGTTCCGTGAGCATCTTCAAAGATAGAGTAATGCGTGTCTTTTTTCTTTGGTTCAGAGACGAAGAGGGAGCGGTCAATGTCTTTTCCCTCTTCATCCGTTTTAATGTAGTTATAATAGTTCTGAATGAGTGGACGTTTACTGTGATGAATGACTGTCGCTCCATAAACCAAAATCTCTGCAGGGATTTCTAGCGTATCCTTCATAGGTTCAAGCTCACCCTTTGGAATCTCACGAGCGAGCACAGCCTCAACTGCACCTTGTTTCCCCCAGAAATTAATCTGACGACTGGAAGCGACCATGGTCGAAGCATCATAAATGAAAGGCAGTTTGTACTCATCTCGTTGCAAGACATGAATGACACCTGCATCACCAACTGCGATATAATCAGCTTTTATCTCTTGTAAAAAATCCAAATAATCTTTAATCTTAGTCATCATCTCTGTGTGCATGATGGCATTGACAGAAATCACAACTTCTTTACCTGATTCATGTGCCAGTTTTGTTATTGCTTTTATTTCCTCATGAGAAAGTGGCGTAGGTACTCGTAGTCCAAACTGCTCGTCCCCCATTTGCAAGCGATCTACACCTGCATCAAGCAGGGTTTTTGCCTGTTCTACACTTTCCACTGTTGCAGTAATTTTTATCATAAATCCTATTTTATCATATCCTATAAGAACTTGAATACTTGCGACTTTGTTTCTTAAACGAACGCTCTTAAAAAACTTGAAAATATATAGACAAATAAAAACAGCCAAGGGCTGATTTTACATTTGATCTGATAGAAATGTGTTCATATCAAAAGGCTTTAAGGTACTATCGTCTTTTTCATACAATGGATGCCTTGGAGTTCCTTTTTTATTAATATTTGTTGCTAACCAATTAATTTTTATACCCTCTAGGCTAGCCACTATATCTTTCCAAAATCGAATCAATTCAGATCTAGCTCCATTAAGAATGTTATTTCCAAATGCTACCCATACATCTAACTCTGTATATTTAGACACTTGTTCTTTAATAACCTCAATGTTTCTTTGGTGCTCACTTTCATCAAGAGATTTTGGCAATTCGGCAAATTTTGTCATTCTTACAGGATACACATTCATCATTATCCAACTATCATATCCCTGCTTTTGTGATATTTTCTCAATTTTTTTGATAGTTGCATCTGGTTTATTAGGTTCTGCTGTACTAGGATTAATTCCGAATATAAAAACAGGATTTTTTCCCTTTGTCCCTAAAATATATCTACTTTTGTTGTCTTCACTATTTTTATACATACACTCCATTATATTCTCCATCTCTTTTCTAACTAAGAAATTTCTTCTTAGTGTTAGTCTTGACATTTCTTGTCAAGACTGTTATACCTAGTATAACAGCGAAATTTTGATTGTTTTCCTGACCTTATTTTTGGTAATAAAAAACTAGCAAAATGCCAGTTGAAATTTTAGACAAGATTTTTAAGTTCCTCTAAGTTAAATATTTTAATGTCTTGTTTATCATCATTGCCTGCAATTTCCTGCAAGACGTCCATGAGGAGAACCATCCACATAAAGATAAGAGCAAAGGCAAACATCTCAAATACGGTAAGAGAGAGATAATGAAGTTTCATAAAAAGTATGATACCTGCAACTAATGCTACTAAGACGACTGTAGATAGAACGACAAATTCTTTTGAAACTTGTGGCAGTAAAAATTTCAAAAAAGAGATGAGAAGCAATGTGATGATGACTACTCCAAAGGCTGCTAAATTGTGTACAATTCGAGTCCATGATCCAATATTTGCTGGGAAGATACCGATACAAGCAATAAATATCCCGATAAGATAATAACTTATACGGATAAATCCTATTTTCCAGTTGTAGAAGGTATTGTTGCGTTTGAAGCTAGAAAATAGATAATCTGTAATGGTCATTAGGACGACCCCTGTAAGAACCATGGTAATCTCAAACTGCCAACGGTCTGACGCTTCTGCTGTTCCTAAGAATGAGAAATTCTCTTTCCACCACCCTGTATGACTATTGCTCATGACAGAGATAAGAATCCCCCCCACCATGATGATGAACAAAAGGTGAATCAGTTTAGAAACAGAGACATCAATAGCCCGTGAAATAAGGAAATAAAAGATGACACTGGTAAATAAACTGACTAATAATGACGCTGTAATAGGATCAAAGCTTGCTCCCTGAAACATATGGGAAATAAAGTTGAACATCAAGACTTGTCCCACTAGAGCAACTGCAACATAGCTGATTGTAATGGTTAAAATTTGACGAGATTTCACAAGCAATCGATTGTCTTCTGCTTTTTTGGAATATTCTTTCCAATTAATGACAAGGAAAGTGATAAAACCAATAACAGTTCCAAGAAGAGTAGAAATACTTGATAGCGTATAAATCTGTGTCCCTGATAAGGCAATCTGCGATTCTTTCATGAAGAGAAAGACACATAAAGAAACAATCAAAGCAATAACCGTAGGAACCAATAACCAACGCAATGAGAAATTAAGATTTTCAGTAAATTTTGTTGTTTTGGATTTTACGACTAATTGATTATTTTCAACTTTTGCAGTGTATTCCTCTGATTGAGGCTGAAGTTGTTCAAGTATCTCATCTGATACTTCTAAATATTTCTTTGACATTTTTTCTCCTTATTGGTCGCTGTTATTCTTTTCTATTATACTCTTTCATTGGGTAGAGTCAAGCTAGAGTTAGAACTGTGCCTGAGCCTATCATACAGGTGGATAGAAGCATTTTCTTTGCTTGTCTTACTCCCAAGAACTTGCATATCTGCTGTATTATGGTATAATGAGAGCACTTATTAAAAAAACAGGAGTATATAGGCTTTCCTATTATCTGAAAAATGGAATTACGCGATTTAGAAGATTTTAATGAAAAGCAGGAATACATTGACTATAATAGTATCTCTGCCCAAGACACACAAAACAATCTTAAAACTCAGAAAGAATTCAATAAGCGACTCAAAGAATTGACCTTTTTTGTGAATATTGGTGTTTTTAGTATCCTCTTAGTTATTATCACGACCTTCTTGCTCTCCAGTTTTTCTGCATTTGTGGCTATACCACTCTCCATTCTCTTGAGTTTCATCATTTTTATTTCTTGTAAGCAAGGAATAAAATTCGTTCTTCAACGCCTAATAAAAAAGAAGTAAATATATTGACTTCTTTTTTTATTTTCTTTCCTTTTATGCCATGATATAATGGGAGGAGTTAAATTATAAGGAGAAACTATGATCATTCGTGAACTTTGTGTTGAAAATTTTACTGCCATTCCCTCTGCTGTGCAAGCTGGGGTAGAACGGATTGAACTTTGTGATAATCTTGCAGTTGGGGGGACAACGCCAAGCTATGGTGTCATCCAAGAGTCCGCTGAGGTGATCAAAGACAGCAAGACCACTCTCGCTGTCATCATCCGTCCTCGTGGTGGAGATTTTGTCTATAATTCTTATGAGTTAAAAATCATGGAAACAGACATCCTCAAAGCTGTTGAGGCTGGAGCTCAAGCTCTTGTCTTTGGAGCATTGACTCACGAAAACGAGATTGACAGCGAAGCACTAGAAACACTCCTACTGGCATCTCAGGGTCTCCCTGTTACCTTTCACATGGCATTTGATCAAATTAAAAACCAAAAAACTGCTCTTGATGAATTGGTAGAGCTTGGAGTAGAAAAAATTCTCATGCACGGAAATTCATTGGACCAACCCCTAAATGTTGAAAAAATAGCAGATTTAGTCCGGTATGCCGATGGTCGCATTGATATTCTCATCGGCGGTGGTGTAACTGCTGAAAACTACCAAAAATTAGCCGAGCAGACAGGTACAACCTATATACATGGTACAAAAATAATATAAAAAGCCTTATCTGATTAGGCTTTTATTTTTTCTCAATCGTGCTTTGATATAGATTCTGAGTAAAATCAGATTCATAAGGACAAAGGCGATGACATACCATTTATTGCTCATGAATATGAGCCCCAAAACCACTTGAACCAAAGTCAACACAGCAACTACACGAAGTAAAACCGAACGTAGTCCAACGTCTTTTCCTCTGTCTTTAACAGGATAAAGTCGTGTGAACAGTTGATAATCATAGTTTTCTCTCAATGCCATTAACTGAAAAACCAAGAGATAACTGAGAACAACAACCAATATCATGGCAAGCAGACTGTTAGGGATAAATACAATGGCAAGCACTTGCAAGAGCAAGATGCGAAGGGTCAGATTGAGATAATCGCCACTACGCAGGAAAGCTCGCATATAGAGATAATCATAAGTTCGTTTGGTTTTTGGAAGTAAGAAGTCCAAATATTTCCGACGGTGTGAGCCAGACTTCAATCCTTTGACATTAGTAAATAGGGCAAAGAAACGGAGTGTCGTGTTCTGACGGTTATTTTCATAATCAATCAACTCATCCCATTTGAGCATCCCACTCTTATCATGGAATCTATTCAAGGTTAAACTATAAAGAATAAACTTGATTACGATAAGTACAATCATCCAGACAACTAAGAAAATCCATGAATATCTGAGTAATGGAAAGGCAATGATTGTGAATGTAATAATAGAGAAGACTGGCATGATCATGGAATAAAACACTGCTTTAGTCAGATAAGCATCAATCTCTTCCTCCTTAGCCAGTAAGAATGCCTTATCGGCAGACTCCAAAAACGTAGCTAAACGCCCCATAAAGAGGCTGACGATACTGACTAGAAAAATTACAATATATTTTTCAAACTCTGTCGCAGTATGTGTATTGAGATAATTGGCATATTGAACCACAAAGGCTCCAATAAGAATCATCAAAAAGAGGACAAAATGGTCATTAAAGACGTATCGCAGGTATTTGATGTTCTGCTCATACCAATCTTGCCTACGCTTGGCAAAAATTTTATCCATGAGCTTCTCCTGCTGTCACTTTGGACTCCATAGGTTTTCTAGTGAGTGAAAGATAGATTTCATCTAAACTTGCCCCAGGTTGATTGAATTGAACCCGTAGTTCAGAAAGTGTTCCCGCAGCAAGCACTTGTCCATCATGCAAGACGATGAACTTGTCGCAGAATTTTTCCGCAGTCGTCAAGATATGTGTGGACATGAGAATGGATGACCCTTCTTCTTTCATGGCAAGCATAAGATCAATCAAATCCTGAATGGCCAATGGATCAAGCCCCAAAAATGGCTCATCAATGATATAAAGGCTAGGCTCTACCAAGAAAGCACAGATAATCATTACCTTTTGCTTCATCCCTTTGGAGAAATTAGCGGGAAACCAGTCCATCTTATCTGAAAGGCGGAAGATTTCAAGCAAGTCCTTGGCACGTGAAAGAGCTTCTTCCATAGGAACACCGTATGCAAGAGCTGTTACCTCGATGTGTTCACGCAAGGTCAATTCTTCATAAAGACTAGGTGTTTCAGGGATAAATCCAACTTTCTTACGATAGGTTTCAATGTCTTCTTGCAAACTCATCCCATCTAAAGTAATCTGACCTGAGTAAGGGGTTAAAAGCCCAATGACTTCTTGTATGGTTGTAGATTTCCCTGCTCCGTTAAGCCCGATAAGCCCCACTAATTCTCCATCTGCGACTTCAAAATTCACATCTTTTAATACAGGATGACCAAAATACCCACCTGTCAGATTTGTTACCTTTAGAGACATTATTATTCCTCTTTCTTGATTTTTGCTATAATAGTATTATAACAAAATACAGAAAGAAAGATAATAGATACCTCATGGAAGATTGCATTTTTTGTAAAATCATTGACGGAGAGATTCCCTCAAACAAGGTCTATGAAGATGACACCCTGCTTGCAATCTTGGACATCACACAGACGACCAAGGGACATACGCTAGTCATTCCAAAGAAACATCACAGAAACTTACTGGAAATGCCCAGTCAAGAAGTGGGGCTCCTCTTCAGCAAAATCCCTCACATCGCTAATTTGTTAAAAGATAAACTGGATGCCAAAGGAATGAATATCCTGCAAAACAATGAAGAAATCGCAGGGCAATCTGTCTTTCACACACATATCCATCTGATTCCACGCTATGATAGCTCTGATGGATTTGATATTCATTTCACGGAAAATGAGCAGGATTTTGACGCTCTAATAGATAAAATACTAGATTAGGAGATACAATGGCAAATTTTTTCAAAGACATGAAAGACTACATCACAACCTTGAGAGAAAATGTAGATGATGTGAAAGCTAATCTTGAACGTGTCAACATCGAACTTGAACACACCAAGAAAACACAAGCAGACATCCAAAGAAAAATCAACGAATTTCAGGTAGAAACCCAACCCCGCCTAGATAAAATCAATGAAATCAATGAAATCATCGCAGGCATGACGCCTGAAAATGAGGATGAAAATGAGAAATAAAAATCAGCCTATGGCTGATTTTCTTATTGGCATACACACTGTCTAAAATTCTTTATATCCTCACATATCTTTTTTTTACATTTACCAAAACACCTGAAATATATAGTATCAGAGATAAAAATATTAGAAATTTCCCTATTACAGATATTGAGGAGATTGCAAAAATATAAATTAGAATATATAAGAAACCCAAAGTCAATATAAACAATACAAATTTATTATTTGAATTTTTTTGCTTTTCTAACTCTTGCCTTATTTCTTCATTCTCTTCAGCTATTTCTTCTTCTCTTTTTTTAATTCTTGTTCTTGCTTTGTTTCCAATAATTATTGGAAAAATATATGCAAACACGATCAGTACCCATATCAAATATTTTGAAAAATTATCAGAATTATTTACCTTTGTCATCAAATCAAAAGCTATTATTAGAATCGCAAAAATTGACACAATATATGAACTTTTCATCCACATATTGGAAGTAAATAAATCACTTACATTTATCTTCTTTTTTATCATGATTTATTGTCCATTCATCGCTTGTACAAAATCTTTTTTCATATTTTCTATACTA
>WREM01000032.1 GCA_009779335.1 Streptococcaceae bacterium
CTGGAATATACAGCTCGCAAAATCAAAACGCTCATTGACTCTAAGGAGAGAATGCTTGAAGACTTAGAATCAAATGAGCAGGAAGAACTTTTAGAGCAGATAGAAATTCCATTGGCTAATGTTCTTGCTAAAATGGAAATTGAAGGAATTAGAGTTGAAGCTCAAACCCTAGAAGAAATTGGACAAGAAAACGAAGTCAAGTTGATTGAACTTACTTCCAGAATCCATGAATTAGCGGGAGAAGAATTCAATATCAACTCTCCTAAGCAGTTGGGCGTCATTCTCTTTGAGAAACTAGAAATGACTGCAGGTAAGAAGACCAAAACAGGCTATTCTACAGCAGTGGATGTACTTGAAACCTTAGCAGCAGACTACGAGATTGTGGATAAGATACTTGAATATCGTCAAATTTCAAAAATTCAATCGACTTATGTCAAAGGATTAATTCCACAAATTACAGAAGAAGGAAAGATTCATACCCGTTATGTGCAAGATTTGACACAAACGGGGCGTCTATCTAGTGTGGAGCCCAACCTGCAGAATATTCCCGTGCGTTTGGAAGAGGGACGTAAGCTTCGCAAAGCCTTTGTGGCGAGTGAGGATTCCGTGCTATTGTCAAGTGACTATTCACAGATTGAACTGCGTGTTTTGGCACATATTTCCAAAGATGAACATCTGATTGATGCCTTTAAGCGTGGAGCAGATATTCATGCCAGCACTGCCATGCGTGTCTTCAACATCAAAAATGCAACAGACGTCACAGCCAATGACCGTCGAAATGCCAAGGCTGTAAACTTTGGTGTAGTCTATGGCATTTCTGATTTTGGATTGGCTCGAAATTTGGGTATTGATCGTAAAGAAGCCAAGGCATACATTGAAACTTATTTTGAGCGTTATCCCGGTATAAAAACCTACATGGAAGAAAGTGTCCGTGAAGCTCGAGATAAAGGATTTGTTGAGACTATGAGTCATCGTCGGCGTAAAATTCCTGATATTAATGCCAGAAATTTCGCTGTGCGTGGATTTGCAGAGCGTACTGCCATTAATTCTCCTATACAAGGCTCAGCAGCAGACATTCTCAAAATCGCCATGATCAATCTCGATAAAAAATTAAAAGCTGAAAATTATGAGGCAAAGATTCTTTTACAAGTTCATGATGAAATCATCTTAGATGTGCCAAATAATGAGTTGGATAAAATTAAAACCCTAGTCAAATCTACCATGGAAGAAGCCTTTGAGCTTTCTGTCCCATTAGAAGTGGATGAGAATACTGGGAAAACATGGTATGAAGCTAAGTAAAAAGTAAATGTAACCAAGCTCTAAAAAAATATCGTTTCTATTTCGTCAGGTCGTAATAAGCAAGTACACATCATGTTGTGCTATAATTAATAAAAACAAAGGAGCCATCATGACTTATCAATTTCAAAATCCCGAGCAAGCAGTTATTTTTGATTATTTGAAAAAGGCAAAAACTATTGCTGTTGTGGGAATGAGCAACAAGGAAGAACGATCGTCCTATCTGATTGCAGCGGGTTTGCAGAAGAATGGCTATCGTATTGTCCCTGTCAATCCTCTTTTGGCTGGGCAGACTATTCTTGGAGAAGAAGTCTATGCCAATATCAAAGACATCCCCTTTCATGTGGATATTGTAGATATCTTCCGTCGCTCAGAATTTTTAGAAGAAATTGCTCAAGACTTTGTTGAGACGGATGCAGATGTGTTTTGGGCTCAGCTTGATTTACAGTCAGAAGCAGCAGAGAGTGTTCTACGCCAAGCGGGGAGAAATGACATTGTCATGAATCGCTGTATCAAGATTGAATATGCCTATTCAGGGCTCGCACATTAAAAATAAAATAAACTCTCGTCAGAGAGTTTTTATAAGGAAAGAAAAAATGGAAGAAAACACAAAAAAAGAACCTCTATGGACAGCTACGTTTATCAATAATATGCTGATCAATTTTATTTTTTATCTGGTCTTTTATTTATTGACCGTTATTATAGGGACGGTTGCCGTGGCAGATATGGGGGCTTCTGCCAGTTTGGCAGGGATTCTCTCAGGGATTTTCATTGTGGGAGGGTTTATTGGTCGCCTTTGGACTGGAAATAATATCAGTCGTATTGGACAAAAGAAGACCCTTATTATCGGAACGATTATTTATCTGTTATTTACACTTTTTTATTTCTTCATTCATAGCATTACGCTTCTTCTTATTATTCGTCTCTTACATGGGATTGGGTTTGGGATTGCAGCGACAGCTTCAGGGACTTTGGCAGGCTTAGTGGTTCCTACAACACGTCGTGGTGAAGGAATTGGTTATTACGCTTTATCTGTTACCCTTGCTTCTGCCATTGGTCCATTTTTATCTATTTTTCTTTATCATACTTTTAACTACACTGTCTTATTGGTATTATCCACAGTATTGTTGATTCTTGCTCTAGGTGGGGAAATGATATTGAGCATTCCTGACCATGTCAAGACAGCTTATAAGAAGATAGAGAAAAAGGCGTTTTCTTGGGCAAATTATTTTGAAAAAACAGCTCTTCCTATTGCTTTTATCGCCTTCCTTATGGGGATTGCTTATTCCAGTATTTTGTCTTTCTTGGCTAATTTTACAGCTGAGATAGGACTTGCTACTGCTGGCTCATTCTTCTTCTTGGTCTATGCCATCTTTTCATTAGCTTCAAGACCTGTAACGGGACGGTTGTTTGACAGCAGAGGAGAGAACTTTGTCCTTTATCCTGCTTTCGTTATTTTCAGCCTAGGGCTTGCTCTCATTGCAGGCACTCATGCAAGTATCATTTTACTTATTGCAGCAGCCTTAGTCGGTCTGGGATTCGGTTCCTTCTCCCCGTTTGGACAGGCTGTTGCCATTCGTGATGTCAAACCTGAACGCTTAGGAATTGCAACATCTACTTTCTTTGGACTTTATGATATGGGTGTAGGATTTGGGCCTTTTGGACTCGGACTCTTAGAGCCATTCACAGGCTATCGTAACCTCTATCTGATTTCAGCAGGCTTTGTCCTTGTCATTATTTTTATTTATTGGCTCATCCACGGACGGAGAGTTGGGAAATAAATGTCTAAAAAATGTTATAATATAGAAGTATAAATTAAGAAAAAGGAAAATAAAAATGCTTGTAAAACCCCGTAACCCTATATATATATATATATATCAGTAGTCATTTCGCTCGTAGAGCTTTTTCGTCATATATTTTTAAAAACACTCTCAAACAAATTGGGGGTGTTTTATAATGGCTGAAATAAAATATTTGAATGATTATTTGACTGGAAAGAAGATAATAGCCACTCCTGAGGAACCGAATAGGCAAGAAATGTTAAGGATACTGCATGAGGATTATGGGTATCCTAAAGAGTTGATGTTAACCGAATTTGGTGTTAAGAAAAGTCCATCAGATACTAGGAGAAGTGCCCTTGTTGATATAGCTGTTTTTGAAAGCGAAAAAGATTTTAAAAATAAGAAAGCTAAAATTTTTGTTGAGACAAAAAAACCGAATTATAATGAGGGTAAAGAACAACTATATGATTATTTATCTTTTGAGAAACATACAACTTTTGGCATTTGGTACAATGGTTATCAAGAAAATGGTCAATCTATCGGCTTTTATAGAAAAAAATTCGAAAATGAAGAACCGAAGTTTGAAGAAGTGGTTGATATACCGAAGTTCGGCTTCGCTGATATTAGCGAGCAAATAAAGCGTAATGAGTTACAACCTACTAATAATTTAAAAAATATTTTTAAGAATTTAAGAGGTTACATTGCAGCAAATGCTACTGGGACAACTCGTGATTCTGAAATTTTAGAACAGTTAATAATGATAGTTATCGCAAAACTTTATGATGAGAAGTATAAAGAAGGAGAATTTTCTGAATTTCGTGTAATAGAAAACAATGAAAAGAAAACAAGAGATAGAATTGAGGGACTACTAACTGAGGCTAGAACTAGATGGGATGATATTTTTGATGAAACGGACACAATAAAATTCGATGATAGAACTTTGAAGATGGTAGTAGGTCAACTTCAAAATTATTCATTAGAAAAATCATCACGGAATGTAATATCTGAAGCATTTGAAAGCATAATTTCATATGCTACAAAGGGTTCGCAAGGACAATTCTTTACCCCAAAAAATATTGTCGATTTAATGGTTGAAATTGCCAAACCTGAAAAAAATCAAACAGTTTTAGACCCAGCAAGTGGAACATCAGGTTTTTTAATTTCATCAATGTTTTATGTGTGGGACAAAATTCAAAAAAATGGCATTTCTCCAAAAGCTCAATACGATTTAATGCAAACGTATGCAGGGAATAATCTTTTTGGAATTGAAAAAGATTCATTTCTTTCACGAATTGCTAAGGCATACATGGCAGTGCTTGGAGATGGGAGAGCTGGATTATTTATTGAAGATTCTTTAAATGAAGAATCTTGGGGTTCAAATACAAAAGCAAAAATTGAAGGAAAGAAGTTTGATTTTATATTAACAAATCCCCCATTTGGTAAAGACGTTAAGTTAGATCTAAAAACAAAGAAAATTTATGATTTTGGAGATTCAGTTGAACTAGCGTTTATAGAACAATCAATAAAGCATTTGAAAGATGGTGGACTATTAGGGGTAATATTGCCAGAAACAGTTTTTCATGCCCCAGGTAAATCAGTAGCACGAGAAAAATTATTTTTTAAACATAATATTACTCATATTATTGATTTACCTCATGATACATTTAGACCGTTTAATAATGCTAAGTGTGATATTGTTTTTATTCAAAAAAATAAACCACAACAAAAAGATGTAATTGCTATAAAAATTGCTGAAATTGGGCATGACCATTTAGGTAAAGAAAAATATAGATTAGATAAAAAAACATTGAAATTTACAACAGAGGTTGCGGATGATATACCTAATATTATTCATCAACTTCAAACAGATAAGTGGAATGATGCTGAAATTAGGAAGGTATCCTCAGTTGATATAAAGAATAATGATTTGCTTGTAGCACGACCATATTTTACAATTGATGATATACCAAAAGGTTATGTGACCTTGGGGGAACTTATTAATCAAAAAGTTATTGAAGCTTTTGATGGACATGGTTCACCAGAGAGTCATTTAAAAGGATTAGGAGACTATCCTTATATTCGAGTAAAAGATATAGTAAATTTAGAAATTGCTCATAATAGATTAGATGATATTCCTGAATCTGAATTTTTAAGACTTCGTGGAAAAGAAGATAGGAAAAAACTAAAGATAAATGATATTGTTTTTGTACGTAGAGGAAGTTATCGAATTGGTGATGTAGGTATTGTTTTTGAAAAAGATTTAAATTCTATTTTAACAAGGGAAATTTTAACTTTACGAGTGCTTGATAACAAATTAGGGTTGACGCCATTTAATTTACTTGGAATTTTAAATTCAGAAATAGTAAGAAATCAACTGAAAAATTTAGTGTTATTAGATACTACTCTTCCTAATATTGGAGATAGATGGAAAAAAATATCGATTAATATTAGTGATATAAAAGTATTGAGAAAACAATCAGATAAAATTGAAGCAATGGTTGAGAGTAGAAAGTTATACTGGAAAAATTATTCTTCAATATTTGGTGTCAATGGTTAGGAGGGATATATGGGGGAGAATAAACGGGCTCATTTAGGTATGATTCAAAATATAATTACTCGTATGGGGTCTAATTCTTTTATTATCAAAGGATGGTCTCTTACGAGTTTAGGTGCATTATATGCTTATTGGATTGCTAAACAACAATATTTAATTCTTACTTTAATTTTAGTTGCAACTATATTCTTTTGGGTACATGATGCGTACTATTTAAGATTAGAACGTGGGTTTAGAAATTTTTATGATGAGGTTCGAAAAGAAGAATATATATCTAATTTTGAGATTAAACCAATATTCAAAGAATCGTTAATTTGTACAGCAATAAAAAGACCAATATTAAGTTGTGAATATGGATTTATAGTTTTCATTACACTAATATTGCTATATATTTTCAAATAATAAGGAGGAACTTTATGGCACGCAAAACATTTATTTCTTATAAGTATCAAGATGAGGGGTATGATGGAGGGTTGAGAGATCAGATCATCAATGCTTTGGGACGAGATGGTATTTATTATCAAGGAGAAACTTCAAATAGCCCTGATATGGGAGATTTGACAACAGAGACAATTAAGAAGAATCTCTCAGATATGATTTTTAATACATCCATATTGATTGTGATAATTAGTCAAAACATTGATAACAGTCAATGGGTTCAATGGGAAATCAATTATGCTACTCATAAATCAAGTCGTAACGGAAGACAGTCACAACCAAATGATGTAGTATTTGTTGTAAAAGATGAACTTATTACAGATGGAACATATCGTGCAGGAATTATAACACGAGAAAATGTAAAGAATAGTGGAGTTAATAAAATATCAGTTAGTGCAAGTAATTTTCTTTCTAATCCACAAGCATATATGAAGAAAATTTAAAAACAAAAAACATTACTTAAATAATGTTTTTTCTTATTTCACTTCTTTAAATGTGACGTGTTTACGCAATTTTGGAGAGTATTTTTTCAACTCCAAGCGATCTGGTGTGTTACGTTTGTTCTTTTGAGTAAGATAGAGACGTTCCCCAGATTCTTTGTGTTCAAGTATAACGTGTGAGCGAACTCCTGATGCCATAATTGACTCCTTTCTGTTATTTAACTGTTTACTGTACTTCTGTTGATTTAGGTTCAAAACGCTAGTCACTTTGGATACTATTCAATAACCCACTCGGTCGCATTGACGTCCGAGTAAATGAACGGCTTATTTCACTGTATCAAAGTTCCTAAATAGCGTTCTTCACACCATTCACCATTATTCAGCGTCTTTGGTAACTTTACGACCTTTGTAATATCCTTTGAGTGATACACGGTGTGAGTGACTGTAATCACCAGTAGCTTCGTCAAATTTAACAGTTGGAGCTGTCAATTTGTAGTGTGTACGACGTTTATTTTTCTTCGCTTTTGAAGTGTGACGTGCAGGTACTGCCATTGTTTGTTTCCTCCGTTTATTGATTTTGAATTTGACTGATGTCAAAAACGTACTCTACTAGTATAACATATTATTTTTCAAATGCAAATTTTGTAAAGTATTTTTACTTGACAACGAAAATATAATTCGTTGAGAAGGTGCATAAACAGTGAAATGTAAAAGATTTTTGACAAAGAGAATATTTTGTAATTCTTCTATTTATTGTTAAAATAGAAGTATGAAAAATTCACAAAAACTTGTATTAGTATTTATTATAGCCATTTCTGCATTACTGGCTTCTTTTGTTTTTCATCAGGGTCATGTTGCCTATCTCATTGTGACCATTGCGGGTGGAGTATTGGCCTTGTCTATGTTTGTTGAGATGATACAAACCCTCCGGTCAGGTTCTTATGGGGTGGATTTACTTGCCATCACTGCTATCATCGCTACGCTTTGGGTTGGAGAATATTGGGCAGCCTTGATTGTGGTGCTTATGCTGGTGGGTGGAGAAACATTAGAGGATTACGCAGCAGGACGTGCCAATCGTGAACTTGCCGCACTCCTAAAAAAATCACCTGACATTGCTCATGTAAAAGAGGGGGAGAAGATAGTTGATAAGGATCTGAAAGAAGTTACTGTCGGCTCTGTTCTTCTCGTTAAACCTATGGAAGTGGTGCCTATTGATGGGGTACTGCTATCCAAAGTTGCCACCTTAGATGAGTCATCTATCACAGGAGAAAACAAACCCAAAGAACTCAATGAAGGTGGACCAGTTGTCTCAGGTTCTGTAAATGGAAATTCAACGATTGAGATTGAGACAACGGTAGATTCAGAAAACTCCCAGTTCCAAAAAATCATCAATTTGGTGAAGGAAGCGAAGGATACACCTGCGAATTTTGTACGTTTAGCAGATCGTTATGCCATTCCATTTACCATTATTGCTTATGTCATTGCTGCTATTGCTTACTTTAGTTCAGGCGACCCCAAGCGGATTGCAGAGATCTTAGTTGTGGCAAGTCCTTGTCCGTTGATTCTCGCTGCTCCCATCGCCTTTGTCTCAGGGATGAGTCGTGCATCAAAAAATGGATTCCTTATTAAAAATGGTTCAGTCATTGAGAAATTAGCTACTGCTCAGTCTATTTTCTTTGATAAGACGGGGACATTGACAGAAGGTAAAATGGAAGTGGATGGCATCCATCCAGTAGAAAATGTGTCTGAAACAGATTTGCTTGATATGGTTTACAGTATTGAAAAAGAAAGTACGCATCCATTGGCAAAAGCGGTAACAGCCTATGCGGAAACGCAATCTGTTCATATTCTTCCTGTGTCTGATGTGACAGAGGTCGCAGGAATGGGTGTTTCAGGAAATATTGATGGGCAAAAAATCAATATCGGACGTGCGACATTTGCTCATGCTCCTGAGAACCTTGGATTTGAAACAGCTTTCTATGTTTCAAGAAATGAACAATATATCGGGGCTGTTACTTTCTCAGATACCTTGCGACATAATGCGGGACAAGTCGTATCTGCACTTCGACAACAAGGTTTACAGAACATTACTATGCTGACAGGAGATAATACTCTTGTGGCAGATAAGATTGCATACGAGGTCGGAATTGAACAGGTTTACAGTCAGATGATGCCTGATCAAAAACTCAATCAAATAAAAGAAGAAACGGCTCGTCCGACGGTCATGGTAGGTGATGGGGTAAATGATGCTCCTGCCCTTGCCCTTGCCGA
>WREM01000033.1 GCA_009779335.1 Streptococcaceae bacterium
AAAATGAAGCATGACCCTAGGAGTGTCCATGTTCCAAAGACATTCAAAAGTAAGGTAGAAAAAACTGCTCCTACAAAGAAGGAAAGGATTAACCCAAAATAAATGCTGGCATGAGAAAGTTTTTCTTTATCTTTAGTGAGAAAAAACTGCATCAAATTTGTAGAAAAAGATCGGATATTTCCTGTACCAAATACAGAATTATAAGCCAACCCATGTGTATTGGTGAATGTGTCCGCCTGAATGGCCATGAAAAACGAAAGCAGCCCAATATAAATAGGTGGTGTCAATGTGATGACAAAGGCGTGTAACAATGTAATTGCTAGCACCCCTAACCCTTGAATCAGTATGAAATGCTGGACTTCTTCTTCCATTTTCAAAAAATGAGAATAGGCAATCTTAAACCCTATCCCTACTATGAAAAATAAAATAGGCAATGCAAACCCTAGAGCTAACTGAATCTTCCCATTAGCTAAATTTATCCCTGCCTGAATGAGGTTCCCTGTCTGCATCCCTGCAAAACGTTCAGAAAAATGAAAATAGGTGTATCCATCTATAAATCCAGAATTAATTGCCAAAAGCATGGCAATTCTTAACTTTTCTTTTAGAGTATTCATGATATTAGTATATCAAAAAAAGCGATAATTTCGCTTTTATATCTTTTCATGATTAGCTTAAAATTTTGACTTGTACATATTTCAATCCCCAAGCCTGTGCTTGTGCAAGATGAGGGAAATGGACGTCAATATGATTTCCTATAATTGCTGATCCCGTATCACCAGCAACAGCGATACCATAGCCTTGAACTTCAACCATTGAACCTAGAGGAATGACTGAAGGATCGACGGCAATACACATAGGATTTTCATGGAGATTGATTCCTGTGGCAGTAATATATCCCAACCCTCCGTCCGATGAATAAGCCGTTGCCTTACATATCAATACTGTCCCTTGTCCACCTAGCATGGGACCTGAGGCATTTTGACCTTTTCCATCACTTGATCCATTGACATTGGTTTTATTGGTCGAATTGGCTGCTTGACCTTGCATCTCTGCAAGAAGTTGTTGGTTGTCAGCAATTTTAGCTTGAAGTGAGGCGATATTTGACTGTAATTGATCTTGTTGCGATTGGAAAGTAGATTGGTTGGTTACTAGATCTGTCTTAGATTTTTCCAAATCTGATTTCATTTTTGTCAGTGAGTTTTTGGTATTGACTAATTCATCTGACTGTTTTGTTTCTGCATTCATGACCACTTGAAAACTGGTCACACGGGTAATCGCTTCTGATAAACTATTTGATGAAAATATCAAATCAATAACTGTCATGGCTGTACCACGGTTAGTCTGCAAATCACGCATCTGATGAGATACTGTGTCTTGAAGACTTGTGTACTGTGCTTGTGATTGATTGATTTTTACTTGAAGACCATCAATTTTCTTTTGTGTGTCTTCAAGCTTTTGCTGAGAGTCACTTGCCTGTCCATAGATATCATTTACCTGACTCAACTCACTACTTAATTGATTTTGAAAATCAGTAATTTGTTGATTGACCTGTGTCTCATCTGCTCTCGCAGGCATACTAAAAGTAAATAACGGGGTAAGGACAAAAATTCCCACAAGCATTATTTTCACTTTTTTATTTTGAAAAGTCAATGAAATATTTTTCATAATACTTAAGTTTAACATAATTTGATATAATTGTCATTTTTTCCACCAAAAAAGGCTTATTAAAGCCTTTCTTAGCGAATTTCTACATTGAGTTTTTCTTCAAGGGTTTTCATGATTTTATTCATAGCTGACGTGATTTCTTCATCAGTCATGGTGTTTTCTTTATTCTGGAAAGTCAAACTGTAAGCCATTGATTTCTTCCCTGCAGGGAGTTTATCTCCCTCGTAAACATCAAAGAGTTCAATCTGAATAAGCGTCTTAACTTTACTTGATTCAATAGCTTGAACAACCTCATGATGTGATTTATTACTGTCAATGAGCAGGGCAATATCACGAGAGACCGCAGGGAATTTTGAGATTTCTTCAAAGACAGTCTGAGCAGGAGTTTTTTCAAGGAGCATATTCATATCCAATCCAGCCACATAAGTATCTGTGATTCCATATTTTTTAGCTAATGCAGGATGAATCTGTCCAACAAATCCGATAATGTTTTCTCCTACTCTCACTAGAGCAGAACGTCCCGGATGCATGGCAGAACTTTGAGGCATAGATTGAAATGAAACTGATTCATATCCTTCAAGAATTTGCTCAACAATTCCCTTTGCATAGTAGAAATCGACTGGAACGGCTTGATTTCTATATGTCTTATCTGTCACATTCCCTGAGAGAGCAAAGGCAACATTTGGCACTTGATTGGGACGCTCGTCTTCACTTTCGCTTGGCAGGAATACATTCCCAATCTCATAGATGGCGACATCTGCATTCTTACGATTTTGGTTGTATTTGACGATATCTAATAATCCCGGAATCATGTTTGTTCGCAATGTTGTACGATCTTCTGTCATAGGAAGCATGAGCGATGTAGTAGGAAAGTCTGGACTCAGGAACTCCGTTGCCTTCTCCTGTGTGGTCAATGAATAACCAATAACCTCAGAGAGTCCCATTGCTTCAAGTTGAGTGCGGATTTTACGACGGAACTTTTGCATATCAGTTAGTTCACCGACACTGTCGCCCGAAATTGGAAGAGAGGAGGGCAGGTTATCATAACCATACAAACGTGCCACTTCTTCTACCAAATCTGCCTCAATCGTAATGTCCCATCGACGACTAGGGATAATCACATCATAGTGCCCATTAACCTCAGAGAAGTCAAAATCAAGTTGCTCAAAAATCTTTGTCACATCAGCAACAGTTAAAGTCGTACCTAATGACTGATTGATTCGCTCTAAAGAGATTTCAACGTGTACTGTTTCAGGTTGGTAATCATTAGACTCCACAACCCCAGATAACACCTGTCCTCCTGCTATTTCTACAATCATAGCAGCCGCATAATCTAAAGCTTCTCGCACAGTTCCTTCATTAATTCCCTTTTCAAAACGTGCCGAAGACTCAGAACGAAGATTGAATTTCCCTGATGTACGACGGATTGAAGTCCCATCAAATAGAGCAGCTTCAAGAGCAACATTAACAGTCTGCTCTGTGATTTCTGTATGCAGCCCACCCATGACACCTCCAAGTGCAACGGGAACTCCACCGTTTGTAATAACAATATCCTCTGCAGATAATTCACGTTCAGCTTCATCGAGAGTAACAATTTTCTCCTTATCTTTCGCCTGACGAACAATAATCTCATCAGATGTGAAGCTATTCATATCAAAGGCGTGCAAGGGTTGCCCATAATACATGAGCACATAGTTGGTCACATCTACCACGTTATTAATAGGACGAATGTCTGCGTTCATGAGGCGATTTTGTAACCATAGGGGTGATGGGGCTATTGTTACACCTTCAATGACACGGAGTTTATAAGTCTTAACTTTATCTGTTTCAACAGATACTTTTATTTTATCTGATGCTTTTTCTGAGCTTTCAGTCAGATTCTTGGCTTGAAAATGGACAGATTTATCATAAATGGCTGCCACCTCATGAGCCACTCCACGCATAGAAAGAGCATCTGCACGGTTTGCTAAGACATCAGGCTCGATAATCTCATCATCCATATCAAGATAAGGGAAGACAGAATCTCCAATCACGGTATCTTCCGGCATGATATAAATTCCATCCTCATGCTTCATGGGATTGATTGACTCAGGCACACCCAATTCATCCAGAGCACAAAGCATACCCATAGACTCCATGCCACGAATTTTACCTTTTTTAATCTTGTAATTGTCAGCAATCCGAGCTCCAACAAGAGCCACAATCACCTTAATTCCTGCCTTGACATTTGGTGCACCGCAGACAATCTGCAAGGGTTCTTCTTCCCCTACCTCAACTTGGCAAAGGTGAAGGTGCGTGTCAGGCACATCCTCTATTGAAAGCACCTGCCCCACGACAACCTTAGACAGTCCCTCATCACGACGGACGATTCCCTCAACTTCAATTCCTGACAAAGACATCTTCTCTGCCAACTGCTCAGCCGACACCTCAATGTCAACCAGTTCTTTTAACCATTTGTATGATACTTGCATATTTTATTTTTCCTTAATCTTCACTTACACATTCTTATTTTCCCATTTTTTGATTATTTCAATAATCGGAGATGGATAGCTTATAGGTTGAATGTCAAATTTTAATGAATTTTCGACTTTTGTTTTTGCATTATGAATTCTAAATGAAAATTGCCAACCATTATTAAAATACATTTCTACAGTAGTATCATTATTGGGCTTTAATCGAATATCAATTAGTTCCGTTGGTAATATTGCTTTATTAAGTTTTTTTATTGGAGAATTCACTCGTGATTTTTTATTTAATTCCCCTTTTATATTAACAGCTAATATATGTGTTTCTCTTTTTTTATCAATAGAAATAGACTTATAAAAATCAAATTTTCCGACGAGGTATTCAACCATCCTAGTTACCATATGTGGATCATTTGAATATGCCCATTTTATTTCACCTATAAAAGCTTTTAGAAGAGGACTATAAACTCTATCGACTTTATCATCTCCCAATTCTTTCCATGATAAATTTTTGCTTTTTTGCTCATCTGTATATTCAAAAATTGGTTCAATTTTATTCCAATATTCTTCTGAACAAGGTATCCCATACCACTCTCTCCCAAAGTTCAGCGTACTTGATAAACGAGAATGTTTTACTGCAAAATGATTGTTTTTCGCTGAGATTCCAATTTCCCATGAAATATCTTTACGTGTAATAAGTAAATCACGCACATCTCCTTCCTTACCCTTTGTATCATCCTGTAATGATAATAAAAGAAAATCTTTAGAGCTCAAATCGTCAATCAGATTAGGTTCAAAATCTATAATAATCTCAAATGCTGTTTCTGCTGACTTCAAAAAGTTAATCTGCTGCTTTTCTTCAAGTGAATAGAAGTTGCTTTGGGCAACCTTAAATGAACTATCTTCTATAATTTTAGAGTACTTAACTCGTTCATTAAACACTTTTAACAAAGCAAATTCATAAGCTTTCCCATTTTTACTGCTTTTATCGGTCATAATATATTCTCCTTTACAAAATCCGCTATGGGTTGGGTAATTGCCTTCGCTAATAGCACTGGTACTGCATTCCCAATTTGTTTATACATTTTGTCTAAACGACCGTTTTCACTTATTTTTTCGTTCTCACCATCTGAAAATTCGTACCAATCAGGAAAGGTTTGAATGCGTGCTATTTCTCTTACAGATAATCGACGATTTTTTTTGCCTTGAAACTCCCATTTGTTTTTTTCTATACATTTCATTGGCATTCCTGCTGGGTGTTGTGGTGCTTGTCTCCCTGACGCCTGAATGGTAAACGACTGAGCTCCCCAAGATTTCTTGCGATTTCTACTCATATAAATTGTTGAATATGACCCCTCAAAATATGGACCGGGATTCTTTTCTAAATCTCCGATTGCTTCTTTTAGAGTTACAAATGGCAATTTATCAGAAAATAAATCATTGCTGTTTGCATGAGTAGGCTCAGGCAAATTATAATGATAATTATATTTTTGTTCAATTTTTTCTTTATGAACCCCTATTAGAAATACACGTTCTCTACTTTGAGGAACTCCGTAATCTCGAGAATTAACTAAATGGGGAGTTACTGTATAACCCGCTGAGGCAAAGTCTTCCACAATCTGTTTTAATACCTCCCCTTTACCCAAAGTCATCATTCCTTTTACATTCTCAGCCACAAAAAATTCAGGTTGAGCTTGCATTAATGCACGAATAAAGTGAATATAGAGAAAATTTCTAGGGTCATCTATTAAGCGTGGTCCTGCTTCAGAAAAACCAGGGCAAGGAAATCCACCTACCATCATTTCACTTTTAGGAAAGTGAGCAACTTTACGAATGTCTTTCTGATGTTGCTTCACAAAATCGGGGAAATTTTTTTTATAACTTTGATTTGCTTCAATGAACATATCATTTGTATACCCAGTATGGAAAATACTTTTAGAGCGAAGTTTTGCAAACTCCCTCTTATTCTGAAATGCTTGCATTGCTTTTTCGTCTCCAACTTCAGCAGAAAGTCCCGCAAGCTCTAATCCTAAATCTAATCCTCCAGCACCTGAAAAAAGAGAAGCAACGTTGAATTTATCTTTTTTATATTTTACTGTTTTAATAAATTCTAAATCTGCACTATTTTCAATAATTAACGACTCTTCTTCTTTTATTTTTTCAATTAATATCTTCTTAATTTCTTCAGTTTTTAGCTCCCGAATTTCAGCTTTGAACTTTCCACGAGAACTTTTATCTTCATTCTTGTATTGAATTTTTATGCTAGAAGATGTTGTGAGTAAATTTTCCATAATTATCCTTTTAATTCTCTTAAATTCTCTTGAATACGAATTTGTTCTTTAGCAATAATAACTAATAATGCTGTATTATAAATGTCATCATACCAATTTTCTTTTTCTAATTCAGTTAATTCAGACCATTTTTTATTGTAGACTTTGCTATTTTCATCTTCATTATTATGCCTAACATTCAAATTATTAAACATATAGAACAAATCATTTACTAAAGATATTTCATTTCCACTTTGTACAAATATTTCTTTTAATGTTTTTGATTTCAGTACTTTTCTTTCAGGTTCTAGGAAATCAGCAATTTTCTTCAATATAGATTTCTTGCTTTCAATATTTCCTTTATTTGCAAACCAATTATATTCCAGAATTTTGAGAGCTGTTACTTTATCTGTTTCAGAAACAATTTGAGCTGCTGCGGAAGCAGATATATTTTTTTCTACAATGATTGTAACTCCTTCACTGGTATCACTTAATTCATGATTAGATAAATTTAAAAAATAATTGATATTATCACGAATAATATTCCATGTCAAAATATGATCTGGATTATAAGCATCTACCTTATAATACTTATTAATATTAATGAGTAATTCTGAGTAAATAAAAAGTTTCTCTGTGGTATTTTCTGCATAACTTAGATAATGATTTCTGAAATCCACAATATTTGTATATCCCTGTCTATCTGGATAATGCAGAAATGAAAATTTTTGTAAAAATGCTAAATATGTATCATAGTTAAATATTTTTATTTTTATGTTTCGTATGGTATCAAATTGGTATAAAGAAAAATTTCTATTAAGAGCTTTTTCTAATTTATTTATCTCTTGCTCTGGGTTAAATATCTGAGTATCTAATAACTCTGCATAATTTTTTCTAACCATCTACCCTCCAAACTGCCCCAAAAATCTCACATCTCCTTGATAAAATCCTCGGATGTCATTGATTCCATAACGGAGCATGGCGATACGTTCTTGTCCCATACCAAAGGCGAAGCCTGAGTATTCTTTGCTGTCTAGCCCTGCCATTTGTAAGACATTGGGATGAACCATTCCCGCACCGAGAATTTCAATCCAGCCTGTCTGCTTGCAGACATTACATCCTGCACCTCCACACTTGAAGCAGGAAACATCCACTTCAACAGAGGGCTCTGTAAATGGGAAATAGCTTGGACGGAGACGAATTTGACGATCTGCTCCAAACATTTTTTGGATGATCAATTCAAGTGTTCCTTTAAGATCAGCCATTGTGATGTTCTTATCTACCACAAGCCCTTCAATCTGATGAAATTGATGGCTGTGCGTCGCATCATCCGTATCACGACGATAGACACGCCCCGGGGCAATCATACGCAAGCCCCCCTTGCTGAAATCATGAGCATCTAAGGTGCGAGCCTGCATAGGTGAAGTATGCGTCCGAAGCAAGACTTCATCTGTGATGTAGAAGGTATCCTGCATGTCACGGGCAGGGTGATCTTTGGGGAGGTTCATCCGCTCAAAGTTGAAATAATCCGTCTCAACTTCATAACCATCCACCACTTCATAACCCAGACCAAGAAAGATGTCTTCAATCTCATCCTGTGTCTGAGTCAAAACATGACGATGACCCAGAGTTTGTTGCCTACCGGGCAGAGTCACATCAATAGTTTCAGAAGCAAGAGCCTTATTCATCTCCTGCTCTTCGATTTCAGATTTCTTGACTTCAAATGCTACTGCGAATTTATCACGGAAGTCATTTGCCAAAGCACCAATGGTTGGGCGTTCTTCATTAGATAGGTCTTTCATCCCTTTGAGAATCTCAGTCAGTTGCCCTTTCTTACCGACTGTATCTGCAAAGAGTTGACTCAAAGCTTTCTCGTCCTTGATAAGTTCAAGGCTCGCTAGAGCCTGTGTGTGAAGTTCTTCAATGTTTTCTTGTAATGTAGCCATATTATTGTTCTTTCTATTATTAAGTTAGGGAGTATGAATGAATGCAAAAAGGATAATATCGCACAATCCGCTCCAACAAGGAGCGAAAACCGCGGTACCATCCTATTTTATTACTTAATTTTTGTTATTATTTTTATGATAGTAAGGTGAACTTCAACTGCTTCCTTATACAATAGCTTCCAGTCAAGGCTATCGCTCCCTAGATAATTTCACAATTTACTCTTCTTACTTTATCTCTATTTTATCATCTCAAATAGATTTGTCAATGGATTACGGTTGATGAAATTTATTATATCTTCCATCTTCCACGCTCAGGCATATAACTCAACAATTCACCATCCGCTTCCACATCACTGTCTATACTGTCAGGATGATCATTCGTGTTGACCTCCCATGGATAAAGACCGTCTTCATTTTTCTCATAAAC
>WREM01000034.1 GCA_009779335.1 Streptococcaceae bacterium
CCAAGGGTTTTCCTAGAACTTTTGCTGCTTCTCTTGAAACATACATATGTGATGTCCCATGAGCACCATACTTACGGACTTTATAATCCGTATAATACTTTGTTGGGATAGGATAACGATAAGCCTTCTCTGGCAACGTTGTATGGAATGCTGTATCAAACACTGCCACAGCAAAGGCATCAGGTAAAAGACGTTGAAAAGCTTCTATCCCAAGTACATTTGCTGGATTGTGCAAGGGTGCGAGAGTCGATAGATTTTTAATCTCTTCTAGAACCTCCGAAGTGATGACTGTAGATTGATTGAAAAATTCACCACCCGCAACAACACGATGCCCAATAGCTGTAATTTCACGGAAAGATTCAATGAGCTTAAAATAAACCAATTCATCCATGAGAAGCAAAACAGCCTGACGGTGATCTACAATATTTTGCGTACGAGTGTGCTTATCTTCTCCAATTTTAGTTGTTGAAATAGAATCTTTGAGACCTATTCTCTCAAAAATTCCTTTGGCTAGTACAGTCTCCTCTGGCATGGCATAAAGCTGCCATTTAAGCGATGATGACCCCGCATTAATTGCAAGTGTTTTTTCCATATTAATCTCCCTTATCTTAGTGTTTACTTTACTTTCATCAGTATATCACAATCTCAAATTTTTTTGAAATGTCATCTTTGTCAGATTTCTATTTGTTTTACCTCATGAATTTCACTGTACTTTTGAAATGAAAAATGCTATAATAATGGGCAATTTAAGAGAGCATAGGTGAAAAATATGAGTCGAATGATTCCCGCAAAAATAAGAAGTTTAGGCATAGATTTTTATAAAAAAGGATTGATTTTTAATCCCCAAGTCAAAGATTATAAACTGACCGCAGACATAGGGGATGAACAAGTCGTCTATGATTTAGATGGTGCACAAGATACTTGTACCTGTACAGTTTATCAGAAAAACGGGCGTTATTGTCCACATATTGCAGCCATCGAAGAGTATTTGAAAAACCAAACTTCTCCTGAAAATGAACCTGAGAAAACTGAAGCACTTGCTCTCACTTATTCAGAAAACATTACCTTTTTAGACCAAATTAACGGAAAAGAAAATCAATTTTCTTCCGACACTGATTCCTTTTCCCTTGAAGCTCATGTTCATGAAAGCCATGATTTATTTGAACTCTACTCCGATCAGGATACTTTTCTTTTCTTAGACTTACGTCTCTATAGTGATAAATTGAAAAAATCTTATGTCATCAAGGACATTCCTGCTCTACTTCATTCTCTCAGTCATGAGACGCAATATTTATTTGGGGCAAGTCATACCTTTGATTTAAGTTATGAAAAATTTGACGAAAATAGCCAGCAATTACTAGACTTTCTAGTTGGCTTAAATACAGAGAATAAGAAAGATTTGTCACAACAATTATTTATAAAATCGGGACGTTACTTAAAGCTATCTCTTCTCTTTTTAGAAGAGATGATGGATTTAATCGCTCAGTTACCAGAGCTCACTCTAAATATTGGAAATAAAGAAAACCATTATTTCTCTTTTATTCCATTAGATAATCAGTCAGAAATTCTAAATTTCATTGTAGAGAGCCAGAAAGATTATATTGAATTATCAATCAAAGTTGAAAATTTTCATCTTTTTTATGATGGAAACATTGTTTATTATGATCAGGTCTTTTATAAACTCAATCCTTTACAAACTAAACTCTTCACCCTTGTTAATAAACAATTTCTCGACGAAAACACACTCCGCTTTGATTATTCTCAAAAAGATAAACTGGCTCAAGCCTTGCAGCAATTTGCCTTAATCGGACATATCCAAGCCCCTGATGTTTTTCTTATCAAGGATTTTCAACCTCTCTTCTCCTTTGGTTATGTCGCAAACAAGCAATTAAAACTTACCTTACAATTTGATTATCAGGATTTTATCATTGATAATTTTCATGATTTGGAGACACTGGATTTTTCAAGAAACTTAAGATTGGAAACCAAGCTCTTCTCTCTTATGAAGAAATTTGGGTTTGCACGTGCCTTTAAGAGTCATATTCTCTATTCTGATCGGCAAATCGAATCTTTCTTTGTTGAATTACTACCCGCCTTTCAAAACTTAGGTCAGGTCTCTCTCTCTTCCTCACTTACTGATAAACAAATTTCTGAGCTTCCTCAAATCAACATTGATCAGAATCAAGGGCTCTTAGATATTTCCTTTGACCTACCTGACATAGAAAACAGTGAATTATCTAATTTGATTACTCAACTTGAAAATAATGCCAGTCATTATATGACACAATCCGGAAAATACTATCTCTTTGATGAAAAATTTGAGAACTTAAGAATCGCACTCAAAAGCCTAAATGACGACTATATCATTAGAGATAATCATCTAGAAATCAAAAACAGTCGTAGTTTTCAAATTTCAAAAATATTTGAAAACATGACTTTTGTCTCATTTTCTGATGCTTTCCAACAACTTTATCAAGATTTAATCCACCCTGAATCTTTCGCTTATGATAGGCCTAAACAACTGACCGCTCAACTCCGTCCCTATCAGGAGACAGGAGTGCGTTGGATGAATATGCTCACCCATTATGGTTTGAGCGGGATTTTAGCAGACGATATGGGACTTGGTAAAACCTTGCAAGCCATTACTTATCTCCTCTCTTGTATGAAAAAGAACCATACCGCACTAATTACAGCTCCAGCAAGCCTGATTTATAACTGGGCAAGCGAATTCAATCAGTTCTCAGACAACATTGATTTTATTGTTGTGGATGGCAACAAAAAAGAACGCTCTGCTCTTATTTCTGATAAACATCAAATCTATATCACCAGCTACGGCAGTTTTTTGAAAGACTTTGATGACTATCAAGAAAAAAAATTAGACTATCTTTTGATGGATGAAGCACAGGTCATCAAAAACTACAGTTCCAAAACCAACAAAGCACTCTCACAACTTCACACCAAACAAGCCTTTGCTCTTTCTGGAACACCCTTAGAAAACAAAGTTGAAGAACTTTGGGCAATTTTTCAAGTCCTCATGCCTGATTTTCTTCCCTCTCGTGAAAAATTCAATAAGATGAAAGTTGCTGATATTTCAAAGCTCATCCAGCCCTTTGTATTGAGAAGAACAAAAGAGAAGGTCCTAAAAGAACTCCCTGATAAGATGGAATTTACACAATACAATCACTTGGATGACGAACAAAAGAAAATTTATCTGGCACAGCTTGAACTTATGCAAAATCAGGTGCGTACGATGGATAAAAACACTTTGAAACGTTCACGTATTGAGATATTATCTGGGATTACACGATTGAGGCAAATCTGTAATACGCCTGCTCTTTTCATGCCTGATTATAAAGGGGAATCAGGAAAACTTAATCAGCTCTTTGAACTCCTCGAACAAATCAAATCTGCTGGACATCGTCCTCTTGTTTTCTCACAATTCACATCAACCTTCCCCCATATCGAAAAAGGATTGGAAGACATGGGAATGACCGCTTATAAGCTCACAGGTTCAACTCCTGCTAAAGAACGCTTGTCTATGGTTCAGGCTTTCAATTCAGGTAGTCGTGATGCCTTTCTCATTTCCCTAAAAGCAGGAGGGGTAGGGCTTAACCTGACTAGTGCAGATGTAGTCATCCTTGTTGATTTGTGGTGGAATCCTGCAGTAGAAGAGCAAGCCGTTGCTCGAGCTCATCGTATGGGTCAAAAAAATACAGTTGAAGTCATTCGCCTCATCTCAAAAGGGACTATTGAAGAGAAAATCATGGCTATTCAAGAACGAAAGAAAGATATGATTAGCAATGTATTAGAAGGCAATCATTTAGATAAAAATCTCACAGAAGATGAAATCAAGGAAATTTTAGGGTTATAGCTTTTCAAATATGAGAAAATAAGCTATAATAAGATGATATGTTTTCATTCATATAGAATCAGAGAAAAGGAGCTTACAATCATGTACTCAAGAAAACCTTTTTTTCCTATTATCGCAGATGATGAAAGGCTTGAAAGAGATGATCGTGTC
Source organism: Streptococcaceae bacterium (assembly GCA_009779335.1). GTDB lineage: Bacteria > Bacillota > Bacilli > Lactobacillales > Streptococcaceae > Lactococcus. The sequence goes on from WREM01000034.1 coordinate 4,022, forward strand.
GTAATGACCAATCAACAGCTTTTGACACGCAATCCCAGTCCTCAAAGCGAGGAAGAATTTAAGCAAACTGCTCATAAAGCTTCAAGAGGGTTAAGCTCTACTCTTGGAAAAAATGCACTCAAACCAAAAGTTACTTATAACTCACAACACCGCCCCCTAAATAGTAACGATCACAGCAGTGCCAATTCTTTTGATAAAATGAACAAAAAAACACAAGCAGAGGAATCTCGAGATCGTGCTAGACGTGCCGCAGTTCCTCCTGCAAGACCTAGAGGATATGTTCATCCGCTTGAGCGTTCAAAGGAGGATGTCAGTGTACGTAAGACAACTTCGACTGCTCTGAACAGAAAGATCGCAAATGAAAATCCTATCCAAAGTATGAAAAATCAAGGAATGAATGTTAATGATGCCTTGAAGACTCATGAAGGAGCTAGACAAATTGCTACACCAAACGATCATTCTTATTTCCAACAAAAACGAAACAATCTCTTTGATCGTGGATAAAATAAATTTAGAAATGTGATAGTATTATGGAAAAAACGTACCATTTTATTGGAATTAAAGGCTCAGGAATGAGTGCATTAGCACTCATGCTACATCAGATGGGAAAGAAAGTTCAAGGAAGTGATTCTACAGATTTTTATTTCACACAACTTGGATTAGAAAGAGCAGGAATTAAAGTCCTGCCTTTTGATGAAAAAAATATTACCTCAGATGTGGAAATTATTGCAGGAAACGCCTTTCGTGTAGATAACAATATTGAGGTAGCCTATGCCGAAAATAATCATTTAGGATTCAAACGTTACCATGAATTCCTAGGTCAATTTATGACTGATTTCACCAGTATTGGCGTAGCGGGAGCTCATGGAAAAACAACGACAACAGGTATTCTTGCTCATGTTATGAAGAATTTAATTGATACCTCTTACTTGATTGGAGATGGGACAGGTGTAGGACATCAAGAAAGCAACTATTTTGTCTTTGAAGCCGATGAATACGAACGTCATTTCATGCCCTATCATCCAGAATATACCATCATGACAAACATTGATTTTGATCATCCTGACTATTTTGAAGATGTTGAAGATGTATTTTCAGCCTTTCAAGATTATGCTCAAAACATTCAAAAAGGGCTTTTTGTTTATGGTGAAGACCCCCATCTCCGTAAAATAACTTCTTCTGCTCCTATTTATTACTATGGACTAGAAGACAATGACGATTATCAAGCTCGTCACCTTGTCCGTTCACCTAAAGGTTCCTCATTTGATGCGTATTTCCGAGGAGAAGAGATTGGGCATTTCGTAATTCCTGCCTATGGCAAACATAATATCTTGAACGCCCTTTCTGTTATCGCCGTTGTTCACACACTTGGCTTAGATTTGGAACATGCTGCTGATTATTTACTGACATTTAACGGGGTTAAGCGTCGTTTCACTGAAAAACGAGTCGGTCAAACTGTTATCATTGATGACTTCGCTCATCATCCTATTGAGATTGAAGCAACTTTGGACGCTGCCCGTCAAAAATATCCTGACCGTGAAATCGTCGCTATTTTCCAGCCTCATACTTTTACACGCACCATTGCTTTTGCAGATGAATTTGCACAGGTTTTAAACAACGCTGATACCGTCTATCTTGCTCAAATTTATGGTTCAGCTCGTGAGACGGATAAACATGAAATTACAGCACAGGATTTAGCCGATAAAGTTAGAAAGCCTGCTCGTGTCATTAATGTTGAAAATGTATCACCTTTGCTTGAACATGATTCAGATCGTGCCGTCTATGTCTTTATGGGGGCAGGAAATATCGATAAATATGAACAAGCCTTTGAAGGAATTCTGGGCCAACTTACAAATAATACACAATAAAAAACCATTTCGTAGAAATGGTTTTTTTATTCAGGACAAATCATTTTTTTCCACAGCCTCTCTGATTTTAATTCTTGTTGAAAAAGTGTAAAATATGAGTATGTTAATTTTTCCACTCATCAATGATACGTCAAGAAAAATTATCCATATTGATATGGATGCTTTTTTTGCATCAGTTGAGGTGCGAGATAATCCTGAATTAAAAAACAAACCTGTCATCATTGCTCGTAATCCCCTTGAAACAGGGGGGCGTGGCGTGGTCTCAACTTGTAATTATATTGCCAGAGAGTATGGTATTCACTCTGCCATGTCCTCAAAAGAAGCCTATGATTTGTGTCCACAAGGCGTTTTTATCTCTGGGCACTACGAGAAATATACAAAAACTTCCCAACAAGTACGTGAAATCTTCAAGCGTTATACAGATGAGATAGAAGCAGCATCCATTGATGAAGCTTATCTGGACGTTACAGAAAATAAAATCCACGCCAACTCAGCCATAAAAATAGCAAAAATGATTCAATATGACATCTATACCGAACTAGGTCTAACCTGCTCTGCGGGCGTTTCTTACAATAAATTTCTGGCGAAAATTGCTTCGGATTACGAGAAACCTCACGGTCTAACCGTCATATTACCCGAAGATGCCGAAGAATTTTTAGCCCATCTCCCTGTTGAGAAATTTCATGGCGTGGGAAAGGCAACTTTACCTAAACTCCATGAAATTGGTATTATGACAGGGAAAGATTTACAAAAAGCTGATCCATTAGATATGGCTGATCAATTCGGTTTGTATGGTTGGGAGCTTTTCCTCAAAGCCAATGGCATCCATCATTCAAAAGTAAAATCCTCTCGTCAACGAAAATCCGTAGGCAAGGAACACACATACGGTAAACTCCTCTATCGCCCTGACGATGTCCTCGGTGAACTAGAAAAACTCTCTCGGCGAGTATCTCAAACATTACAAGATAAGGATTTAGTTGGGGATACCCTTGTTCTCAAACTTCGTTATTCTGACTTTTCGACCCTAACCAAACGTAAAAAATATGATGGTAAATTCAATGATTTTGAAAGTTTACAGCGTGCAGGTCAAGAAATATTTGATTTAATTGATTATGATGACGCAAAAGGAGTACGCTTGTTGGGAATCACGCTCACAGGATTTGGTCCCAAAGAAGAATTACTAGATATCCAATAGACAAATAAGGTAAGAAAGGCAATTCTTGCTCTTTTTTTATTAATGAAGCAATAATACCTACACCAGAGGCAATAAGAACAATCCAAGTCAATTCTGTAAGGGAGCAGGAAAATGAGACCAAATAAAACCACAGAAAATCACCAGCTCCAATTTTAATATCTTTAAGCTGTGCAATTCCCGCTAATATGAGCCAAATGAGATGATAACCTGTGGGAAGCTGAATGAAAAGAAACAAACCTGCAAACATAAGCCAAATGATAAAAGGAAAGGAGTGACTCTTTATATCAAAAATTGATAAAATCAATGATAGAATCAATGTTAAGCCTTGAATCAGCGAAATCCAACCTGCACCCCAAGACATGATTACAAGTCCTGTAGCAAGTTCAATCCCCATGTACCGCAATGGAATACGCACTTGACAATATCGACACCGGCTTTTTGATACCAACTGCGAGAAAACGGGAATTAAATCTCGTGCTTTGAGTGTAGTCTGACACCCCTCACACCTTGAACGACCAAAAATAATGGATTCAGAAGTATCCCACCGATCAATCACTAAACCAAAGAATGAACCAAAAATTGTTCCAATAAAAAAATATATAAATATCTGCATACCTTTATATACGTAAAAATAAAAAATTTTCTCACTACTGAGAAAATTTATTTTATCTTTCCATTCCATTTACTTAATCCGTCTTTCAAGATATAGATTTCAGGAATACCTTCCTTTTTCAGCATTTTAGCAATGCGTCTTGATTGAGAAGGGCGACCAAATTCATAGAGAAGAACGGGTTTATTTTTACTGATTGCATTAATGCTTTGCTTGATTTGAGAAGTGGGGAGATTACGAGCCCCGTGAATATGCTTTATACGAAACTCATTGGCTTCACGAATATCAATGAGTTGAGAAGTAGCTATTAATCGATTAAATTCTTCGTTTTCTACAATTTTTGCATGACGATTGAGACTCCATCTTGGATAAATGAAATAAATCAAAAGTCCAATGATTGCAATAATATCAAAAATTAAAAAAAATGTATTTCCCATGAGACGCCCTTTCTTTATACCGTAGTCAATGCAAGACTGGCTGCACCAATGATTCCTGCATCATTTCCTAATACTGCAAGTTTTATTTTTGTCGTATCACGCACAGTTGGAAATGCGTGTTTCTGGAAATAAAACTCAACCTTTTCACGTAAAAATTCTCCTGCAGCAGAAACTCCTCCACCAATCACAATAGAATCTGGATTGAGTATAGAGCCAAGATTTGCACAAGCAAATCCTAGATAATAGGCAAATTTATCTACAACATTGAGAGCAAAAGTATCTCCCTCTTGAGCAGCGGTAAATATGGCTTTGGATGTCACTGTTTCTCCGTTGTCAATCTCTGCCTTAATTTGACTGTCTCCAACATAAAGCTCAGCAAA
>WREM01000035.1 GCA_009779335.1 Streptococcaceae bacterium
AAGCATTTTTTTATACTCATTTTCTGTGAGGATTGCCATTTTCTTATCTAACTCATTCATATCCTCAACAACAAGACCAATATTTCGTGAAGATACCAAGGGAGCATAAGGAGAGTCTTTAGTGACTATTACAGGAACGCCCGCAGCAAGGAATATAGATAGACTAAGAGGCGTGTCATATTGAGTATAGCTATCATTAACTGCAGATTCCTCAATAATATCTTCGCAGTTCACAAGACCAAAACCACCATCAATAAGTACTGGAATATCCTGCAAATCTGAAAGAGCAATAAACTCCGCAGAATTTACTGAAGCATCTTCTGCAGTTGTTCCAAAAATTTCAAGTGGCAAATAACCTTTGTATTTTACACTTTCTACAGGACTTTCAGCCACATAATAAAGTTTTTTAGAAAATTCTTTTTCTTGCAATGGACCCTGATATAAGAAATCCCACATATCCATTGTCATGATAGGTACATCTATTTTGTCCTGACGCAATCTTTGTGACATTTTATTATTTGGCGTGATAATCGCATCAAATTTTCTTAGTAAATTAAGGAAAAAATCATCATCTACATTATATTCGTCATTTTTCCAAGGAACAATCTCATGAACTAAGGCTACAATTTTTACACCAAATCTTTTTTTTAGTTCATCGATAAATTCCATCTGATAATTTAAATGTGCCCATAGTGGAAATTGCACAACAACAACATCATGAGCTTGAACAGAAAAAACTTGAGATTCAATCAATCGTAAGCGACGTTCCTTGTTATTGCTTAAACTTCTGAACGAGGTATAATTAAGTTCTCTAAATCCAATTTCTTCTGCCATTTTTACAGTATGATTAACACGTGAATAGAGCATTTCTGTTTTCTCTTCTCTCGTATTTCCTGTATTTATTTTTGTTATCCAATAATTAGTCATTGAATTCTGCCTTCTATATCCTTATATTTCACTTAATCCATCAACATAGCCGAGTCGCATGATTCTCACTGCCTCAAGACAAGCACGTTGAGCAAAGTGCCCTCTGGAGACTGCTTGTTGCCACGGTCTCAGATTTTCAAGAATTTGTCTATAATCCGCTTCTGTCATTTTGTCTAAAATTTCATCAATTTCATTCAAATCATCTATTACTAAACCGATATTTTGTTCTTTTACCCAGCCTGCATGTGCAGAATTTGAACGCACAATTGGTGGAAGCCCCGATGCAATATATTGAGAAAGTTTCATTGGATTATTGTACTCTCCATACTTGACCATCCCCGGATATACTCCACCTCGCCCATAAGCGACAACTCCAAATCCCCCTTCATAAATGGCAGGAATTTCATCTGTGAATTTTTGTCCCAAGAAATGAAAATTATCTGGATGAGGCTTATACTCTCCATTTTCTTCTTTCATTGCCCAATCTGGACCAATAAAGTAAAAATCAGTTTTTGCCTTATAATCTTCTACCATGGTAGGATTAATTCCTGTTGCAGTAAAATAAAGGCGTTTCAAGAATTTTCTTTCTTTCAGTGTATTACTATAAAGAATATCTGTAACCCCTAGTGGCATAATCGGACATTTAACCCCACCAAGCGTTCTGAGACGTTTGGCAATTTTGGGGTTAGCAGCCATGACTAGATTAAATTTAGACAAGAACCACAATGAAATATCTCCACTGTAATCACGTTCCCTATCATCATGCACCCAAGAGATAATATCCCAAACATAAGCAGCGATTTTCACATTAGGAATATTTCTAATGGTATCAATAAACTGACCATCAAAGTTATTGTTGTTAACCCAAGTGGGATACTGAAATATGACGGTATCTCCAGGTTTTACCCCTGCAACTAGTCCTTCAATACGTGTTTGTCGTCCTTGCCAACCTTCTTCTCGCATTTGATGGCTGTTATACCTTGGATAACTCAACACTTTAAACCCTACTTTTTCTGCCGCACGAGCAGCCTCTTGATTGGCAATTAATCCACTTGCTGTTTTGCTTTTCCATTCATTTTCTGAAATTCCTGTAATCCAATTTGTCATTGATTTTTTCCCTTCCAGTTATAGCTTTCTTACATTTTAATCATTCATTTTATGATTTTTTAAGGCGGTAGACGGATTTGAACCGACGATCAAGCTTTTGCAGAGCCATGCCTTACCACTTGGCTATACCGCCATAACACTCCAATTATAGCGAAAATCTGCCATTTTTGCAAGTTAGAGTATTAGAAAAATAAAAGAGCCATCTTCCCATGGCTCTTATTTTAATTAGGTACAACAGTTGTTCCTGAACCTGTTTCAAGAAAATTTCCTAAGTTTTCTAACGAGGTAATCGTTGCAGATTTCCCAGTCATTTCTACAAAAGATAGGGCTGCTTGAACCTTAGGTAACATAGAACCTGCAGCAAATTGTCCTTGTTCTATATAGGTTTTCATTTGATTTATCGTTACTTTTTCAAGTTTTTCTTGATTTTCTTTATTGTAGTTGACATAAACATTATCCACAGCAGTAAGAATAAGCAAATCATCTGCATTAACAAGTTGAGCAAGTTTAGCAGCTGAGAAATCTTTATCAATAACTGCTTCTACACCTTCATAAAGTCCGTTTTCTTTTGCGACAGGTATTCCACCTCCACCAGACGCAATAGTTAAGGCTCCGGATTCAACTAAGGCTTGAACCGCTTGACTTTCTACAATTTCACTTGGAATAGGAGAAGGCACAACACGACGATAACCACGCCCTGAATCTTCTACAAAGACCCATGTTGGATTGATTTCTTGCATTTCATTTTTTTGATTTTCATCATAAAATGGACCAATAGGTTTCGTTGGATTTTGAAAGGCAGGATCTGCCTTATCTACTACTGTCCGTGTAACTAGAGCAGCAACTGCTTTATTTTCTATTCCATTTTCTTTGAATGCTTTAGTGAAGGCTTTTGACATCCAATACCCTATTTCTCCTTGGGTCATAGCACCTACCGTATCAAGTGGCATTGCTGGATTTTTCTCACTGTCTGAACCTAATTGTTGCAAAAGTAAATTCCCAACTTGAGGCCCATTTCCATGTGTAACAACTAGCTCATGCCCTGCTTTAATTAATTTAACAAGATGATGAGCTGTTGTTTCTAATGCTTTTTCTTGTGCTTGAGCAGTAGGATCATCTGTCAAGATGGCATTCCCTCCCAAGGCTACAACATATCTTTTTACCATATTTTTTTCCTGTTCTATTTATTAAATTCCTAAAAGACCTCTTAGTCCATATTTATCAGCCAATAAACCTACAATGGCTATTACTGCTAAAACAACAAGTACAATCATCGCTATAATCTCCACAGTTGAGACTTTGTTTTTGTTTTCTCTTTTTGCTTGGAAGTAGAAAATTAGTCCTACAGCATATAGAATTGTGGACATCCATACAAATTGCCATCCTGAGAGCCAAAGTGCAATCACTTGAAAGGCAACTGCAATGAATCCTATGATTATCCCTTTAGCTGATTTATCTCCGAATCCTTTTTTCATCATATAGGCACCAACCAGTGCATAACAAATCATGATACAAGCAGTACAGAGATAAACCATAACATTGTAAGCATTAGCTACGAAGAAAGTAATAATCAAGAAAACTTGAACAAAAATCTGCGTTAACCATAGTGAGTGAGCAGGGGCATTATTTTTATTTAATACGCCGAACCATTTTGGAAGAAGTTTTTGATCAGCCAGTTGACTTGTTGATTCCACTGGCAACATGGTCCATGACAACCAAGCTCCCAATAAAGAAATGACAAGTCCCACTGCCATGAGTCCACCACCAAAATTACCAATCATGTCTTTTAGCATATAGACAAGTCCAGGCGTTTGTACAGACGCAAGTTGACTTTGGCTATAATATCCAAAAGGTAAGAGAGAGAGAAGAACATAAATTACGAGAAGTGTGATCAATCCAAGAATAGTTGCACGACCTGCATCTGATTTTTTCTTGGCACGATTTCCCATCATGGCTGCTCCTTCAATCCCCACAAAGACCCAAATCATAACCATAAGCGAACTTTTAACTTGGTCTAAAAGACCATTTGAGGTCATTGCCCCTTTGGTTTCAATCATTCCTTGTGCGTTGGTAGATAAGTTTGACCAGAAGTGAGCTGTAAAGACACCTGCCTTAAACATGACAATTCCTACAATCATAAAAACAAAGATAGGAATCAATTTGCATACTAAGACGATAGCATTGATCACCGCTGCGGATTCTACCCCTTTACTTACAAGTAGAGTCAAAAGCCACGAAATAATCGACACTGTAATAACTGCGATAACCGTTAAACTTCCATTTTTATCTGTGAATACTCCGTGAAAGAAGTAATCCACAGAAGTCATCATAAGTACAGCAAAGGCAATATTACCAAACCATGCAGAAAGCCAATATCCCCAACCGGATAAGAAACCGACCAAATCTCCGAATCCTTCTCTGGCATAATCAGATACTCCTGATAATTCTGGTTTATTGACCACCAAATGATTAAGACTCAAAACAAGACATAAGAGTCCTATTCCTACAAATAACCACGAAACGATGACACCACCCGGCGTCGCACCACTAGCTAGATCATTGGCAAGGTTAAATACTCCTCCCCCAATAGCTCCAGATACGATAATGGCAACAAGGGCCATGAGACTCATCCCTTTTTTATTTTCCATAATATTTTATCTCTCTATCTTTTTTAGTCTTTAAGTGCTGGTGCTTCTGGAATAAATAGATTTCCTAACGTAGCTGCCATGATTGCTTTGATAGAATGCATACGATTTTCTGCTTCTTCAAATTGGCGAGCATACTTAGAACGGAAGACTTCATCTGTTACTTCCATTTCTGTCAATCCATATTTTTCTTTAATTTCTTTACCGTATTCTGTTTCAGTATCATGGAAAGCTGGAAGACAGTGCATGAAGATGAGTTTATCATCTGGAGTTCCTGTCATTTTCATCATATCCATAGTGATACGATACGGTGTGAGAAGTTCTACACGTTCTTCCCAGTTTGATTCTCCCATAGATACCCATACATCAGAATAAATAGCATTCGCTCCTTTAACACCTTCTTCAATGTTTGAAGTTGCGAGCGCTGTAGCTCCTGATTCTTGAGCAAATTTATGTGCAATATCCATGACTTCTTGGCTAGGGTGTAGTGAATCTGGTGCAACGATTGTTACACTTACTCCAAGCATTGCCCCTGTTACAATAAGAGAATTGGCCATATTATTACGACCATCCCCTACATAGACAAGTTTAAGTCCTTTGAGATATCCGAATTCTTCTTTTAATGTCATGTAATCAGCAATCATTTGAGTAGGATGCCATTCATCTGTTAAGCCATTCCATACTGGAACTCCAGAATATTTGGCAAGGTCTTCTACTTCTTCTTGTGAAAATCCACGACGTTCAATAGCATCAAACATTGAACCAAGTACTTTAGCTGTGTCTTCTGTTGATTCTTTAATCCCAAGTTGAATGTCATCTTTTCCAAGATATTCAGGATGAGCACCTAGATCAATGGCTGCGGTTGTAAATGCAGCACGTGTACGAGTAGATGTTTTAGCAAAAAGAAGAGCAATATTTTTTCCTTCAAGGTAATGGTGAGGAATATTATTTTTCTTGAGTGCTTTCAAATGAATGGCAAAATCCACAAGATATTGAATTTCAGCTGGTGTAAAGTCTTTTTCTGCAAGGAATGAACGTCCTTGGAAAATTGAGTTAATTTTTGGTGTTTGCATTGTTTTCTCCTTAAAGTTAAATATTATAGTTTATTAAATTTCATCACGCCAAATAGGTTGAGACATACAACGTGCCCCACCACGTCCACGTGCCAATTCACTGGATAGAATTTCATGAACTTTGATGCCATGTTTCTTCAAAAGTTCAATGGTAACGTAGTTACGATCATAAGTTACAATCTCCCCAGGGGCAATAGCCAATGTATTTGACCCGTCATTCCATTGTTCACGAGGAGCAACGATTGGATCTCCATCTCCACATTCAATCAAGTCAAGCTCTGAAAGGTTAAGTGCTTTTTTAAGTGCACTCTTCAAATCTGTCAAATGCTCAATTTCAATTTCATCTCCTTTTCCTGGGCGAAGAATGAAAACATTAATATTCCCTGCACCATCCATAATTCCAGGAAAAACTGTGAATTGATCATGGTTAATCATAGTGAATACTGTATCTAAGTGCATCATCGCATGATTATGAGGGATTTCTACAGCCAGCACTTGGTCAAACGTTGATAATGGATTATCAAAAAGTTCTTTCGCTAAAGCTTGAATAGATTTAGAGGAAGTACGTTCTGACACCCCAATAGCCACAGTATGTTTATTGAGTACAAGCTCATCTCCACCTTCAATACGTGTGGTATGATTACGATCTCGCCAAATTGGAGTATCTTTGAAACGTGGGTGATGAGCCATTACATATTCTGTAATTAATGATTCTGGTTGACGTGCAGGGAAAGTCATCTTGTTGATGGTCATTCCCACTCCCATGGAAGCCTGTGGATCACGTGTGAAATAAGCATTAGGCAAAGGATTAAGATAGAAATAATTCTCTGCATCTGATCCTGCCATATCGCTTAAAAGTGTACGCTTAATATCTAGTTCTTTTTTACGCACACCTGCATAAATTTTATCTACCATATCTTTAGTGTTCATGGAAATAAAATACTCGCTCAAGGCATCAAAAGTCTTTCCTTGTCGATAACCCGCCTCTACCAAAAGGCGATTGAGAAATTCCTTTTTCACATCTGCTGAGGTATCAAATGCTTCTGTAGCAAGATTTTCAATGTAAAGCACTTCTGTTCCTGCATCTTTTAAAGTCTGTGCAAAATAATCATGCTCTTTTTGAGCAATTTTTAGATAAGGAATGTCATCAAATAAGAGTTGATTCATCGTGTCTGGTGTGATGTTTTCTACTTCTGCACCTGGTCTGTGCAAAAGCACAGATTTCAATTTTCCAATTTCTGAATTAACTTGAATTCCATTTTCTGTCATGTCATCTCTCCTTTTCAATTTACAAATTATAGAAATACCGTAAGGTTTCACTCGCGAAATGAAAACCTCTTTCTGTAAACGTTTACAAAAAATATTATAACACCTTTATAAATTCAAATCAAACATTTTCATTTTCTATTGATCAATCCAGACTATAAAGGTTTTTTGACAATAAAAAAGAAGTTCAAAAACTTCTCTCTCTTGTTCACAGCATTGTTATCTCTCCAAATACATTTGCCAGATTTCATCAAACAAAGTCAAGTTAAAATAAAAAGGCGCTTGTGTTTCTAAATACGTTGAAATTTCATCAAAATGGGTAGATTGTTTAGGAAAAAGAGTATCTTGAAAGGCCAGATTAGCTAAACGTGTGATGTCATCTTTTTCTATTGGAGCTCTGTATTTCATTAAAAAGGTATAAAAAGTCATGATTTTCTCACCTCTATTTGATTTTTCCAAAGGCTTGTTCTAAATCTGAAAGTAAATCCTCAATGGATTCAACCCCAACAGACATGCGAATTAACCCATCTTTAATTCCTGCTCTTTCACGTAAATTTTTGGGGATAGAGGCATGAGTCATCATTGCAGGCACTTCAATCAAGCTCTCTACCCCTCCTAAAGACTCAGCCAAAGTAAAGTAATGTAAATTTTCTACAAAATCTTTGACTTTACTTTCATTCTTAAGTTCAAAGGCAAGCATACCGCCAAATCCTGACATTTGTGTTTGAGCAATTTCATGATTTTTATGTGTGCTTAATCCCGGGAAATAGACTTTGGCAACTTGTTCATGATTTTTTAGCATTATAGCTATTTCTTCTGCATTTTTTGCATGAGCTTCCATACGAAGAGCCAGTGTCTTGATTCCACGTTGGAGAATCCATGAATCTTGTGGACCTAACACCCCTCCAATAGAATTTTGAAGAAATGCAATCTCCTCTGCTAAGTCTTCTCTATTGGTTGTTACCAGTCCTGACACGACATCTGAATGACCGCCTAGATATTTGGTACCTGAATGTACAACAACATCTGCCCCCAACTCTAAAGGACGTTGAAAATAAGGGGTAGCAAAAGTATTATCAACAATGGTAAGAAGATGATTTTCTTTGGCAATCTGACTAATAGCTTTAATATCCAAAATCTTCAGTAGAGGATTAGAAGGCGTTTCAAAACAAATGGCTTTAGTATTAGGTTTAACGTTTGCCTTCAACTGCTCTAAATCACTTAAATCTATTAAATCATAAGTAATTCCAACTCTAGATAACACCTTGTCTACTAGGCGGAAAGTCCCCCCATAGACATCATCAGCCAAAATAAGATGATCCCCTGATTTGAACATGGATAAAACTGTATGAATCCCTGCAAGCCCTGAACCAAAAGCGAAACCTCGTACA